>JBCBLJ010000381.1:0-7721 GCA_038520195.1 Planctomycetota bacterium | reverse complement strand
TTTCCGAATAGACACCCAGTCAGTGTTGCCGCAATGACAACTAGACTAGGCAACGATTCGGCAAGAGTACCACAACACGGTGTGCAGCACTGAGGCGGCCGCACATGGGATCGTGGTCGGTGGTTACCACCCGACTTCGGCCGCGACGGGTGCCCTCGATTCGGCAACTGGTCAGCCTTCTGCTAGACGACGTGCTTCTTCCAGAAGAGACGCGCGCCAAACAACGTCCAACCATCCTTTGCCCAAGTCAGAAGTTCCAGTCACATCGCGCGTCCGGTCCTTTTCTTCAACGAGTTCGATCGCTCGTATCAGTTTGTCACGATGGTCTTCCACCGGCTCTTGCTCGTATGCCGCCATCGCCGCGACGAGGACCGTGAGTGGTAGCCTCTTGCACTCCTCCGAAGCATCCGCATACCAGACCGAAAACTTCCCCAGCCGGTACATGAGTGGTCCGATCAAAACGCGTTGCCGATTTGGCTGGCCCACCGCATGAACGTGCGCTCCCGCCAAACGGGCGACGACCGGATGAAGTTCCTCGTCGATCGGAGCCATACTCGCGACGCGTGATAGGTTTGAGATTTCTGAGGGGCTATCCAGTGTTGCCGCGAGAAGTACCTCGCGGCGGCGTCTGTTGAATTCACGCAACTCGCCCAGTCGGAAGAGGCACGTGGGGATCGCCCAGTGTCCGTCCGCGTCGAGACGCTCCGCCATGTCGAGCGTCTTCTTCCATTTCTGAGTCCGGGCAAGCACCTCCAAGGCAATCGGTTCCGGCCCTGCACCGGGAATCTTCGCGAGCTCCTCGAAAAGTGTAGCGGATCGATTGATGAGTCCCGTGTTATAGGCATCGTATGCTCTTGCCCGCAGGTCCGCGATCCGCTTCGCGTGCTGCCTCAAGCGGATCCCCGCATCTGGCCAGTCGACGCGGGAGTTGATTTCGCCACCACGAAGTGATCGCTGCGCCTCTTCGATCCAAGCGACGTTTTCGATGTACTCCAGCCAACAGTGTCGCTTGATGTTTTCGTACATCATATTCTCCGTCTCGCCGCGCAGCTTGATGACAAGCTTCGAAAGCCTCGCTCGATTCTCCTTGGACGGATCGTCGTGAAAGCCGTCGAGCGCGACGAGCAACGCCAACCCCTCGTGTTTCCGTTGTGACGGCTCGAGCGAGCCGTACCACGATCGAAACTCTCCCAGTCGATACTTCGCCTTCGCAATCAGCGAATGTCTGGCTGGCTGAAAGGAACGATTCTCATTCACGGCCGTCAGGTAACGGATCGCCGGAACGTCGCTTGATTCAATCGGACGCAACAACGCGACTCTCAGCACCTCCTCGAATTGCCAGTTTCGATTCACATCTCGAAAGCGCGCCAAGAGCTTCTTTCGACTCTGCAGATACTCGTTCAACTTACCCTGTCGAAACTGCATCGCGGCCGTCTGAAAACTCGGTCGCAGAGGAAAGGCACCGTCGAAAGCGGCTTCAGCCTTCTTCCACTCCATGCATCTGGCATACAGCCTCGCCAGTTCGTGCGATTTGCGCTGGTACGGCAATCGTTCCGCTTCCTCGTAGTGTGCCACTGCTAGGTGTAAATCTCCACGGCTCTCATAGTAGGCCGATCTACCGCGCAGGTCATTGGCCTTCGCTTCGTTGGCCTCGTATTCTGTGAGAGCCTGTCGCCATCGTTCAAGTTCGACCGTCTTGCCCCACTCGTCGTAGAGAGTCACCAGGACTTGCATTACTTGACCGAGGCGGACAGCGTCGTAGTCGGGACGCGTCCCCAAATGATCGCGCATGTCATCGAACGACTCTAAGAGCTGGCCCTCCGCTTCGATGAAGCGCCGTTGTCAGAGTAGCGCGCTTCCGAGATGAAACTTGGCTTGGTCGAGGAGCCAATCGCTGCCGGCATCGTTCCGCAACCGATCGACTGCTTGCTTGCTAATCCTCTCCGCGTCTTCATAGCAGTGTTGGGCATTCAAAATCCCCGCGTAGCGTTCGAGATGCCACCCGACTTTGTGCTTTCGAGATGGCAGAATCTCATCACGGGCGATCTGAAACTGATAGTGATCTCCAATCGCCTGAACCCATGACCCATGTTGCCCACTGGCCCAGTAGTACTGCGAGAGGTCGAACATCATGGAGGCGACGAGTTTATGCCCTGAACCAAAGTGTGATGTCACTCGCGGAAGAAGGGGACGCAGCAATTCGATTGCTTGCTGAGGCTCGCCCATCTCGTATCGGACGAGGGCGAGTCTCCGAACCACCCACAACGTGTCAGGGTGAAGCGGACCAATCTTCTCCCGAAGATGATCGAGTACATACTGAAGTTCTGCGACCGTTTCCTCGTGATCAACAGTGCCACGACTCATCGTCGCGACGTGACCACGGGTCACCAGGCTTTCGGGATGAGACGATCCAATGGCGACGGCCTGACCTTCCGCGACGATCTGCAATAAGCGAATCGCATCGGATTCTCTTCCCGCGTTCGCCAACGCGACGGCCAATCCTTGCATCGACCGGAGAGTCGTTTGATCGTGTTCGCCCACGGAGGACTGCCCCAATCGCACGGCACGCTCATGCAACTGAATCGCATGATCGTACCGAGTCATTTCGCCGAAACAGGATGCGAGGTAACGCATCGTGGCGATGGTGATTGGGTGTTTTTCGCCCAATGCATCCTCAGCCGCTTGCAGCGTTTGCTCGAGTCGTTTCGCGGCCTGTCCTAGCTGCCCTGCCAGACGTTGTGCGTTGCCCCATTCGGCGGACGCACGGAGCGCGATCTCGCTTTTCGGCCCATGCGCTTGCTGTGCCAAAACATGCGCGCGCTGGCAAATTTCGAGTGCCGGCTGGTATTGTCCAGCCACGACACGCGCTCGCACAAGTTCGGTCATGGTTTCGGCTTGCCGACTCAGCGTTGCATACTTGGTTTCGATGTCGAGAGTCAGTCGGAGCTGATCTATCGCGCTCTGGTAACGTCCAAGCCGCAGGTATGTGGAAGCCATCGTTCTCCGCACGGCGGATTCGATCAGCGGCCGATCCCGAAACTGTTCGGAGATCCTGGGCTCCGCAGCGTCCATCGCCTCGAGAATCGTCGTATCGGTTCGGAGGGCCATCCGTTGATCGGCGACGGTCGCGGGGGCAAGGATGTATTCACGAAAGAATGAAAATACCGCTTCGCGTTCGGCAGTTCTTGTCTCCGCCGTTTCTCTCGCTATTTGTTCCGAATCCCTTGCCGCGCTCAGCCGTTCGATCAGCGATTGCTTTTCGACCAACAACTGATTCTTCTCGCCGACGAGATGCTTTTCTTGGCCGAGTGCGATCCCCAATTGCCGGGCATCGACGGAAGCTCTCCACGCGAAGAACTTTGTGATCAACGAAGCCCACACGAGCGCAACGGCGAGCCCCGCGACCACGGGTTTTCGCCTCGCCCAACGAGTAATCCTGACGACGTAACCGACGGGCCGAGCCTTGATGGGTTCCCTCCGACGATACCGATCCAACTCCTCGACGAGTTCGCAAGAACTCGCGTAGCGGGCATTTGGGCTCTTCTCGAGACACTTGAGGCAGATCGTTGCTAGGTCGGCGGGAATCGTCGGATCCAGTTTTCGTGGATCGGTCGGTTCGTCGTAGAGCGTCTGCTGAAGAATGCGTTGGATGCTGCCTCGAAACGGTCTCTCGTTCGTCAGCATCTCGAACAACACGACTCCAAAAGCATAGATATCTGAACTCGCGTCGATCTGATCCGAATCCCCACGAACCTGTTCGGGTGACATGTAGACGGGCGTCCCAATCAGTTCACCCTCAAGCGTCATCGCTTGGTCGGCCGAGACACGCTTGGCCAACCCGAAATCGGCGAGATGCGAATGTCCTTCTTCGTCGACGAGAATATTGCTGGGTTTTAAATCGCGGTGGATCACGCCAATCTCGTGAGCGTGCGCTAGAGCGCTCGCAATCTCAAATGCAGTCTCGACGAGTTGCTGTCGAGAAACCTCACCCTGGCGGAGGCGCTGCGCGAGGGTGCCGCCCTCGATGTAGCCTGACGCGATATAGAGGGTCTCGTTACCCGTTTCGGATCGCCCCGCTTCATACACGGTGACAATCCGAGGATGACTCAATTGCGCGGCAGTTCGAGCCTCCTGAAGAAACCGTTCCGACTGGCGACGAGAGAGCTTTCCGCGGTGGGGTACCTTGAGCGCAACGACACGCCCTAGCTTCTGATCTCGTGCCCGGTACACGGTCGCAAAACCGCCCTCGCCGACCGTTTCCAGGATTTGAAAATGGGCGATCGTGGCCGGCAAGGCCATGTCATCATCTTGCTCGCGGCTTGTGTCCAACACCGAATGACTGTCCGTGCATTCGTCACACTCCGCTAGACCGCCGTTGATCGTCAACAACCTGTCGCGTCGACCGCAACTCGAACAACGAGCCGTTAGATCCCGGACGGTTGCGTCTTGAATTTCCTCAATGACGTCGGCGGTGATACCCTGCTCGAGCAGACTATTGCCCGACTCATCTTGATCCAACAGGCTGAGAACTTTGACTCGAAGCGAATGATCTCCCGCACATTGCTCCGTAACCCAAGCTCTTCGTTTCGACTTCGGGACTTTCAATGCTCCGACGAAAAGAGTGAATTCCAAATCCTCCGACTGCGAATCAATAGGCTTCATCAAACGGGTGCATCGGGATCGAGGCGTCGGGACAACCAAGCTTTGGCGAAACGCCAATCCGTTGAGACCGTCCGCCGAGAAACATTGAACAACTCAGCAATCTCGCTGTTGTCCAGACCTCCAAAGAATCTTAGTTCCACCACGCGGGCCGCTCGCGGATTCTGCTCGGCCAAGGCGTCTAACGCATCCGCAACGTCGAACGTGTCAAACGCCTGGCGGGCATCCGGCAACTCTTGATCGAGCGAAACGCCGCGCCCCTGCTTGCCTCCGCGTTTGATCGCAGTCCGCCTCCGGGCATGGTCCACGAGCATTCGTCGAATGATGCGAGAACCAACCGCCAAAACCTGACAACGATCGGACGAGTCCACGTTCTCCTGTTTGAGTAACAAGAGATAGGCGTCATGAACGATCATCGTAGTCTGCAGTGAATGAGCCGCGCGCTCCGCGGCCAGAAGTCTGCTCGCCATTCGGTGTAGCTCGTCATAAACCGCCCGCTGCAAGCGCGGTTCCGATTCACTGTCTTCGAACGTGATCATGTTTTTTCAAAAAGTGCACAACGACTCAGGCGAGAGACGAGTTCGAAGAATTGCAAAAATCGACTTCCCACCTACCAGACGATTTTCGCCAGTAGAGACGGAGCGATCAACCGTCATTCCGGGCGCGCTCACTCTTGAAACATCCATTGGAATCAGGGAACGACATGACTCAGCGTAATAAAAGGTCCTACGCAGCGAGAAAAGAATCAGTTTCGCTCTCGCGTCGAAACGAGACTCGAAAGCGGCATCCACGTCGCCGTCGCATCACGATGGAATCGATGGAAGATCGTCGGTTGCTAGCGGTCGTTGTCGATACGTTCAGTGACATCAGTGATCCTTTCGATGGGCAAACCAGTCTTCGCGAGGCAATTCAGTTGGTCGCCTCAAACCCGGGGGACGACACCGTCGTTCTTCCAGCGGGCAACTATTCGCTGTCTCAAGGCCAACTGCTGATCGCCGACTTCAGTGGTGCCGTTCGGTTGGAGTCCAGCGGCGGTACGGCCGTGCTGGAAGCGAATGGATCGGATCGAGCATTTCAGATCGATGCACCAAGCCAAGTTCAGATGACCGGACTTGAGATTACCGGCGGTAGCTCGGCCGTGGGTGGCGCGATCTTCTCGACCGGCACTCTGACACTTGACTCAAGTACCATCCAAGGCAACAGCGCCACGTTCCAGGGAGGCGGCATCTTCAATCTGGGAACACTTGCCCTGCGCGACTCTGTGATTGAATCGAATTCGACCGGGAACGACGGCGGAGGAGTGTACAGCCAAGGCGATTTCACATCGGAGAACACCGTTTGGTTGAACAACACTTCGGAAAGTGCAGGCGGAGGTCTGTTCTTTACACTTGGAAACACGGCGACGATCTCTGGAGACACCTTCCGGGAGAACACAACTCGCTTTGCGGGGGGCGGTCTCTTTGTCTTTGATGGGACACTGCAGGTCGACAGTAGCAGATTCCTTGACAACGCGGCGATCGCCGGAAACGGCGGAGGTGTTCTTCTGGTCAACGCGGACCCGAGCTCAATCTCCGACAGCCGATTCAAAGGAAACTCCGCCGACGACCGTGGCGGTGCGTTATTCCACGACGGCACGGATATCACCGTCGTCGATTCAGTCTTTGCCGAGAATAGCGCGCTCGGCGGCGGTGCGATCCATAACAATGCATCTCAGCTGATACTCAAGGATTCGCGGCTCCGCAACAACTCGGCAACCGCAAGCGGCGGCGCCATTCAATTGACCGGTGGAGCGAGTGCCTTCCTTCACGATGGATCTCTAAACGGCAATCAAGCCGACATTGGAGGCGCCGTCGTCTCGTTTCAGGGCAGTCACGTCGAAGCGGTTGATAGTCATTTCCGAAACAACGTCGCAAATTTTTCGGGAGGTGCGATCTTTAGCATCGATGGCGGCGGGCTGGCGGTCAACGACTCGCGGTTCGCACGCAACCAAGCCGTCGGTGGGGACGGCGGAGCCATTTTTTCCGACGGTGCCAGCGGTTTCGCGATTGGAGACACGTCGTTTTCAAAGAACACCGCTGGTTTTCATGCCGGGGCCATTCTGAATCGCAGCGGGAGCCTTGATCTTAACGATTCCAGTTTCCGCAACAACGAAGCCGGTACAACGGCTGGTGCCCTTCTCATCGATGATGCGGCGAGCGCGACCCTGACGTCTAGCTCCTTCAGCGGCAACGAATCAGGAGGAGATGGCGGTGCCATCGTCGTACAAAACAACAGCTCGCTCTTGGTGGATGACTCGTCGATCAAGAACAACACTGCGGGAGGAAACGGTGGCGGGATCTTCCTCGCCTCGGGAAGCTCCGCTGAAATCACAGCGAGCCGATTGCGAGGAAACGAGTCGTTGGTGTTGGGCGGCGGAATCTTCAACCAAGGCAATCTCGAACTCACGGACACACGATTGACCAATAATACTGCTCAGCGAGGTGGTGCGATCTACAACAGCGCGGTTGGGGTCCTCACCGTGGTCGAAAGCCGATTCCGCAATAACCACGCGACCGACGCTGGACTCGGAAACGCGATCTACGGGAAACTCGGCAGGTCCGTCGCGATTGATCCGCTAACGACCTTCAACGAAGCCCCCGTCGCCGTCTTCTTAGAGAGCTAACGGCGGAGTCGCATCACCGAACGATGATGCCGCTTTGCCTTGTTGGAGGACACAGCGGCGGGGTCATTCTGAACTGGGATCGCGCAAGATGCACCTTGATGGCAAACAACATCAGTGGTTCTAGGCTCATCCCAGACGGGACTTTCAAAGCTGGTCGATTCTCACGACGGATAAGTGCCGAGTGAGTTTAGACCTGTGAATTAGCATGACTCAGTAGCGACACAAAATGATTTCCATTGAAAGATGCTTTCAGTGTCGTTGTCGGTGACTGCGGCACAGTAATTCTGTAGAGATCGTGACGCATAAAACCCACTTGAATATCCGTCGTCGAGAACGACACTGAAAGCATCTTTCAATGGAAATCATTTTGTGTCGCTACTGAGTCATGCTAATTCACAGG
>JBCBLJ010000003.1:0-44407 GCA_038520195.1 Planctomycetota bacterium | reverse complement strand
TGAGAGTTGAGAGTTGAGAGTTGAGAGTGGGCCTGGTGAATGGGAACCACGTTAGGGACGAAACACGCGAAAGGAGAGAAGTGTGACGGGAGGGTGGGAACAGTCATCGGCACTCATCTTCGCTCATGGGAGTGGGAGAGAGTGCAGGATGAATGTGAACCGCGAAAGACGCGAAAAGAGAGGAAGACAGGAATCACGCGAAGGGGAAGCGTGTGGGGAGTTTTACTGGGGCAGTTCTTGCATGCGGGCTCGAAGACGCCGGAGCACGCGCGACTTGGCTTGGTAGACGCTGGCGACGGACATCCCGGTTGCGTCGGCGACGTCCGCTGCGACCCGGTCTTCAACGGCGGACATCCAAAACGCCTGCCAGGTTTTAGTCTCAAACTCGGCGCGGACTTCTTGGAGCACGCGGCGCACGATTGGTTGTTGGATGGTCTCGCCCGAGACAGAATCATCGAGTGAGGCCTCGGCGTCGCGCAGCCAACGCAAGGCTTCGGTCCCGCCCGCGGCCCTTTCGCGGTTCATTTGCTGACGAAGATGGTCACGGATTCGGTTTCGCGTGATCGTCGCGAGCCAGGAGCGGAAGCTGCCGGTCTCCTTCTGCCGTTCGAAGGAACCGATGCCGCGGGCGACCGAACCGAAAACGTCTTGGACGACATCGCTGGCGTCGTGCTCCTTGATTCCCGAGGTGCGACACCAGCGGTACACGATCGGTGCGAACACCGAAACAAGCCGGCTCCATTGCTGGGGGTCGAGCCGTTGGATGTCGCTGAGAAATGCGGTGGAGAGCGTCGGGTGATCGGGCCGGTTCATCGCCTGATTGTAGGCCGAGTCGATGGATTTTGCTCGGGAACGAGTTTTCGAAAAATTTGGTGTCAGATCGTCGCGTTCATCTTTTCCGAGTGAGCCCGCCGCATCGACGGCTCGCTTGTTTTGATGGAGAACGCGAGGAGAATGAAATGATGACCGCAACCGAATGTCCCAGACCCGATCAGCTCAAACTCTTTGCAGTGGGGCGATTAGGCGAGGTCGAAAGCGAACAGGTTTTTGAACATCTGCGCCACTGTGATGAATGCCAGTCTCAGTTGGAAACCGTGGATGATGATGAAGACTCGCTGCTGGGCGAGCTTCGATCGGCGGACGAACCCGACCCGTTCGCCGATGAACCCGATTGCCGTGTGGCGATAGCCAAGGCGCTCGGCTCTCTGGCAAGTGCGGGCGCGGATTTGGCAGACCTGCCGCGGGAGCTTGGCGACTATGAATTGATACGTCCGATCGCCCGCGGTGGGATGGGCGAAGTGTATTTGGCACGGCACAAACGTCTCGGCCGCGAGGTGGCGATCAAAGTGATTTCGGGCGCAAGGTCGTCAGATTCGCGGAGTCGCGAACGATTCGAAGCCGAGATGCGGGCCGTCGGTCGGCTCAGTCATCCAAACATCGTCGCCGCATTGGACGCTCGCGATGTGGACGGCGTCGCGGTGCTGGTCACGGAGTATGTTGACGGTCTCGATCTCGGGGAGTTGGTGTCGCGGGTGGGGCCGCTTTCGACCGCGGACGCATGCGAGATCGTCCGCAAGGTCGCCGCGGCGCTTCAGTACACCAGCGACCAGGGCTTTGTGCATCGGGATGTGAAGCCATCCAACATCATGGTTAGCCGCGACGGGGAAGTGAAACTTCTCGACCTCGGGTTGGCACGGCTAAGCGAAGCCGATGAACGCTCGGTCGATCTGACGGCAACGGGCCAAGCGATTGGAACAGCCGACTACGTCGCTCCGGAGCAGGTGACCGATGGTCGGTCGGTGGATCGTCGCGCGGATATCTACTCGCTCGGATGCACACTGTTCAAGCTCTTGACGGGACACGCTCCGTTTGCCGATGAACGGCACACGACGGCGTACGCGAAGATGAACGCGCACGTTTCGTCGGAACCGCCACGGCTTTCCGATCACGGTGAATGGCCGACGAAATTGGTGAAGCTCGTTGAGTCGATGCTCGCCAAGGACGTTCAACGTCGTCCTCAAGAGCCACACGAAGTCGCTGCCGCGGTGAATGGTTTGGTGGAGGGGCATGACTTGGTCGCATTGCACGAGCGAGCGAAGACGTCGGAGCCCAAAACGGAGACGATGTTGAGATCGTCAACACCCAAAGCAATGCCGTGGTTCCGTCGGCGTGTTCCGATGTCTGCGTTGATCGCCACCGGGATGCTGGGGTTGTTATTCGGTGTTCTGTTCGGCTTGTTCATCAAGATCACCTATCCCGACGGGACCACGGTGGTCTTGCCGCTGGACGGAGCTCAGCTTGAGGTAACCAAGGACGATCCAACCCCATCTGAAACCAGGGTGTTTGAGTTGAGCCATCTCGGCGCAAGGGAAGTCGTGGCAACTCTGAAACGCCTGCTGGGCGACGAAAAGCCCGCGCCGGTTGTGGAAGGTGACCCGACGACGAACACGGTACGAATCCGGGGTTCCAAGGAAGAGATCGCCCTGATCTCGCGGCTACTCGAAGAACTCGACCGACAACACAGCGCGACGACCGTCGACGCTCGCGGCGACACGCAACCGAAACCGGTCCGCGACATGCTTTCGATGTTCGATGGGTTTTGGCAATTGTCGGGATCTCAGTCGAGTCAGGGTAAGCCGCCGTCGCAAACGCTATCAGGAGAAGAGGTCATCCTCTCGATCCATGACGGGCGGGTTCTCGTCGCCGCTTACCGTGACAGTCGTGCTGAGTTGATCGCGATGGGTGAGGTCATCAAGAAAGCCGGCAGTTTTCGTTGTGCAGTCAAGGATGTCGATGGCGTTGCCTTGGATGAACTCTGGATCAGTCGGTCTGCTACAAGCCCGGTGTCGGTCTTGTCACTGGCGTACCCGACCGAGGCCCAGATGCCCTTCGGTTTCACTCAGAGTTTTCGAAAGATCGGACCTGTCCGCGTAACTTCCGGTGAGTTCCCAGATTGGGTTGCTTCGCTGGAGGGTCGTCGCGTGCTTGCGTGTGTCAGCTTGCTTCAAGCGCATTCAAAAAACGGTGACAAGAGTCGGCATTCTCGTTCGAGTTCGATCGACGGCATTTGGCAACCGTCATGGGTGAACCCAGACGAGCCTGAGTCGCCGTTCTTTTCAGCCAAGCACGTCATCATCGGGATCTGCGATGGAAGGATTTCCGTCGCCGCAATCCGAACCAAAGACGCGGAGTTGATTGCCCGTGGTCAGGTCGTAGAGAAGCAAGGTGAACTCTTCGCTGAATTGAATCGCATCGACCAGAGCCTACGAAAGACGATGCCGATCGTCCGGACGAGCGAAGGGAACGGGAACCTGCGACTGTTCAACACCATCGAGAGGACCAAGGGCACACCGTTTTCCGCCGAGTTGGAGTCGATCGGAGACTATCCAAAGGATGATGCGGCGTTCCAACCATTGACCCGATCACTTTCGAAAGACTCTTGGCTGCGAGACTGCTTGAGAGTGATCAAAGAGGATTCGACTGCGGCCGAGGTCATCATCGCGTCCAGCCCTTTTGAAGGGCTTTGGGAACGGACCGATGCGTTGGAAGCGACCGCCTACCTGGCGTTCGACGAGGGGAAGTGGTTCGGTGTCGGTTTCCGCGGTGAACAGGCACCCGAGCTGATGTCCGGTAGCTACCAGTTGGACACGGAGGGTTTAAGCCCTCTCGCGGTGTTGTCGATCGATGGAGAGCTCTCGATGGCGGAAGCTTCGCTGGGAAATGAGACCATCGCCGTGTCGGCACTCAAACGTGGTTCACCGCCGACACATTATTGCCGGCTTGGTGATTTTCCGGTGCGGGGTTCTGCGGTTTCAAGCGGGCCGCACGCAAGAGCCATTGGAATGCTGATGGACATGCGGTCCAGGGGCGGCGCGAAGGTGAATCACTCTCGGGGTCGTCTCGAAGAGTTCACGGCATCGAAGAACAAGCTGCGAGGCATCGGCGTCGCGATGCATGTGCACCAATCCGAGTTGGGATCGATACCGGGGTCCGCGACGCATCGGCGTACCGATCCGACCGAGAAGAACAAGGTCGTCCTCTACCCAATGAGCTGGCGGGTGGCGCTTCTGCCTTACATTGGCTACCCGCAGATCTACGACCAATACCGATCGGATGAGCCTTGGGATGGGCCGAACAATCGCAAGTTACTCACTCAGATGCCGGAGTGTTATCGTTCGCCATTGTCCGGTGACGAGTTGCCGATTGGCCACACGAATTACCTTGGGTTTGCGAACGACGACAGCGCGTTGGGTGCGGGGCAAGGGGAAACGCTTCGACTGGAAGACGTTTTGGATGTCCCGGGCGAAACGTTGCTCGTTGTGGACGCGAAGAAGAGCGTGCCCTGGACCAAGCCGGAGGACCTCGAGGAAGTTCTCGCCGAGGACTTGCGTTCGCCGTTACTGATGGTGATGGCGGATGGCTCGGTTCGTCAGCTAGAAACGCTGGACGTCGAGTTGGTCAAGAAACTCACGACTCGCAACGGCGGCGAGCCGGTGGTTTTCCCGACCGACTGATCCGACGCGAGTTCAGTTGCAGAAGTTGTCGACGACGCCGAGGCCGGTGAGGCCTTGGCCGCGGAGGAATTCCGCGATTTCGCCGACTTCGGAATGGGACGTCGACCGTGTGTCACGCACGATCAAGCCGGAGTCCACTATGGTCGCCATTTGTTGGGTGATCCAAGAGTTGACTTGCGGCGCGTCGAAGATGATCAAGTCGAACATCCCGTCAACGATTTGCAGCAATCGCTCGGTTTCGTTGGGCGACACCGGAAGGGTGCGGTCTTCGAGCATCGCCAACGGCAGCAACGTGAGCGAGTCTTCGATTGAATAGATGGCTGCGGCTTCGAGTGACTCGTTCTGCCGCAGGACTGACACCCAGTCGGCTTCGCTGTCGAGCCGGAGGTGTTCAAGCAGCCTGGGATTGTCGAGATCGGTGTCGACAAGCAGAACGCGGATGCCCGTGGCCGCGGCGGCGATCGCCGTTCCGATCGCGACCGTCGAACGACCGGCGCCACGCGTGGCGCTGGTGATCATCATCGTTCGCAAGCCGGCATCCACCGACTCGCGCATTTGGTTTGCGATGGATCGGAAAAACACTTCGTCGAAGAAGAGCGTGGACACACTTTGAGGCACGTCGAAGGCATCGACCTCCCATGCCGCTCCGGTCCAGCGGGACGGTTCGGTCGTTGCAAGAGGTGTTTCCTGGACGTCAACAGTTTCAATCGACGGCGTCATGTTGACGTCATTCGCGCTCACCGACGGCGCGACATCGGTCGCGCCAGTTGCCGATTCGGGATGCACAGGTTCCGATTCGGGGTACACAGGCGTTGTGACCGAAGCGGATTCTTCGACGGGAGCTGGCATCGGGACCGGAGCGGGCTCGCTGATCCCGGAAGGCTTTCCGACGGGAGTTGGCTGGTCGACGGGAGCCGGCGGGCCGATGGGCGCTGGCACCGTCGCGGCCGACGCGTGCGCCAGAGTCTCGGGCGTTTGGTTCGGATGTGGCTGGATCGGTTGGGGCGGCGAAGACGCTACGTTCGGTTGGGACGCAGGCGTGGCGACGGTCTCCGCAATCGCGGTGGGGACGGGCGTGTCGATCCGCAGCATCTTGCCATCGAGTTCTCCCAGCCAGACTTGGGAGGTATCCGCCACGGAGATCGAGTCTTGAACCGAGGGCAGTGGCCGATCCTCGGCGTGTTTCTCGGCCGTCGGCAGAGTCTCATTCGGCTGAGTCTCATTCGGCTGAGTCTCATTCGGCAGTGGCCTGACCGGCACCGGAGGCTCCGGTACCGGTGACTGTGTTTGTGGGGGTCGGCCGACGCGACGTTGACGCGCGTACGCTCCGATGAAAGTCTGCTTAGCCATCTGATTTGCTCTTGGAGAATTTCAACGGTCAGAATTCCAGGGGGATCTCAAAGAACGCCGGATCGAGATCATCGATCATGTTTGATGTGGGTTCGGGATCGTCGAGCTCCGCGATCATCCGCAGCCCTTCTTCGCTGAGGAAACTCTCAATGGAGAAGGGCGTTTCGCTTTGCACGTAGCCGTCTTCGAGCTTCAGCCGATCGCCCATCCCCGAAGGAAGGTCATCCAGCGGTGCGGTCGACGTCGCCGAGGATGTCGTCGGTGCGCCCGACATCGATCGGCTAGACGCGACCGAAGGTTCCGGCGGAGGATCTCCCGAAGATCGAAAGCCGACGACCGCGCTCGATGAGTTCGGTATCGGTTCGGGCAGCAGGTCAGCTGACGTCGAATCGGCGACTGCGATTGTCGGTTCACCCAACGTCAAAGGATGGTTTGCGGGGGTGCTTCCGACTCTCGACTGTGCGGCAATTTTTGTTTCGAGCGGACCTGCCACGTAACCGGGAGCTACGACTTCCGTTTCGTATTGCGAGTCGTAGCCGGCGTCGGAAACCCGCGTTGCGTTCTCGCTCTGCGCCAAATGTGAGTCTGCCGCGGTTTCAGCCGCATCGTCGGCAAGTTTCGATTCAGAGGTCGCGTCTCGATCACGCAATTGAGTGAGGGTTTGTCCCGCGACGAACGCGAGCGTGACCATGATCAGCATCAGGATGATCAGCGCCGAACGCCCACCCCAGGAACTGTACTCGGACGACTTGAAGTCGCGTTCAGTTGGGTCCGTCATCGCCTCGCGTTGCAACGCGGCCGCGGAGTCGATGGCGCCGCTCGGCGCGGGAGAGGAGGGGCGCTGGTCACGACCGATCTGGTTGCCCGACGGCGGGTCCACATGGCCGGCGGGGGGCCCCTGGTGGCTGTTGTGGAGAACGTGTTGGACATCGTCGATCGGCGTTTGCGTGTCGATCGGCGATTGTGGTGCGAAAGGTGCGAGCGGGTCTAGGTTTGGCAACTCGAACAAGGTGGGCGGATCCACCCGTGTCGGTTCGGTGCTGGACGTTGCTTTCGCCGCTCGATCATCCATCCCATGCGCAGCGCGAGGCCTCGCCAAGTGGCGAGATCGGCCTTCTTCCCCGTGTGGGGGCGAACTTTTTGGGCGGCCCGTCGTGTCTGGTTCCTGGTCCATCAATGGATTCCACAGCTGTTTCACGCCTGTTGGGGGCACCTTCGGGGGCGGAGTTCGTCAAAAAACGCCGTCGTTGTGGCGTGTTTTGCCGAAAACACCGATACGCGCCATGCTGATATCGGAGTTCCCCGGTGCGACAGTTCAAGCTAATGCGGAATAGCGAAACTTGATGTTTTGCGACAAGGCTGAATGGTGAACTGTCACGTTTGACTTGTGAAAATCTCGCGGGTTAGGAAAATACCCGCAAAACGACGCGTTCCTCGCATCTTTGGCAAAATGACATGCTGCAGCCTGATTCAACCAGCGGACTCCTCTCCGAGCTGATTCGCGAACGCATTCTGCTGCTTGATGGCGCGATGGGCACGATGATCCAGCGGTTAAAACTGGATGAAGCCGGCGTTCGCGGCGAGCGGTTTGCCGATCACGATGCTAGCAAGCAGCTGAAAAATTTCTCGGATATTCTCTGTCTCACCCACCCCGAGAAAATCACCGACATTCACCGCGAGTATTACGCCGCGGGATCGGACATCGTTGAGACCAATACGTTCGGGGCGTCGCCGGTTGGCATGTTTGAGTTTGGGCTACCGAATGACCTGATCGATGAAATCAACGGGGCTGCGGTCGCATGCGCTCGGAAAGCGGCCGACGAATGGACGGAGCGTACGCCTGACAAGCCACGATTTGTCGCGGGTTCGATCGGTCCAACCACGATGCAGCTAGCGATCAGCACGGAAGTCGACGATCCTGCGCACCGGAAGACGACGTTCCAAGCGATGCGTGACAGCTATCGCGTCCAGGTGGAGTCGCTTGTCAAAGCGGGGGTCGACATATTGCTGCCTGAGACGGCGATCGACACGCTGAACCTCAAGTCATGCTTGTTCGCGATTCAAGACTTCTTTGACGCCGGAGGAAAGCGAGTCCCGGTGATGATTAGCGGAACGTTCGACAAGGGCGGTCGGACATTTGTGAGTGGTCAGTCGGTCGAAGCATTCTTCACAGCACTCGAACACTTTCCGATGCTTTCGATCGGAATGAACTGTGCGCTTGGCCCCGACGTGATGCGGCCACACATCGAAGAGCTTTCCAACGTTGCTGGTATTCCGATCAGTTGCCATCCGAACGCGGGGCTTCCAAACGAAATGGGGCAGTTTGATCTGGGCCCCAAGGCGATGGCTGACGTCGTGGGAGAGTTTGCGGACAACCGATGGGTCAACATCCTCGGCGGTTGCTGCGGCACCACGCCGGATCATATTCGCGCGATGGCGGAACGAATTGAGTCATGCAAGCCAAAGCAAGATGATCCCGGCCCCGTTTATACGCGTCTATCCGGTCAGCTACCGATGGTGATGCGTCCGGAGGTTCCATTTACCATGGTCGGTGAGCGAACCAATGTGACTGGAAGTCGTAAGTTCGCGCGACTGATTCGCGAAGAGGACTACGACGCGGCGGTCGAGGTCGCGAGTGAGCAGGTCAAGAATGGTGCGACGATCATTGACGTCAACTTTGACGATGCGCTGTTAGACGGCATTGAGGCGATGACCCGGTTTCTGCGTTTGATCGCAGGTGATTCGGTCGCAGCTTCGGTCCCCGTGATGATCGATAGTAGTAAGTGGGAGGTCATCGAAGCCGGTCTCCAGAACGTTCAAGGGAAGGCGATCGTCAATTCGATTTCCCTTAAGGACGGTGAAGAGAAATTCCTGGAGCGCGCCCGTTTGGTCCGCCAGTACGGTGCCGCGGCGGTCGTGATGGCGTTTGACGAGGAAGGTCAGGCCGCCACCGAGGACGACAAAGTCCGCATCTGCAAGCGCGCCTACGACCTGCTGGTCAACGAAGTCGATTTCCCGCCCGAAGACATCATCTTCGATCCGAACATTCTCACGGTTGCCACTGGTATCGAAGAGCACAACAACTACGCCGTCGACTTCATCGAGGCCGTTCGGAGAATCAAGAAGGAATGCCCGGGAGCGAAAACCAGTGGCGGCGTTAGCAACATCAGCTTCTCATTCCGGGGCAATGACCGAGTTCGTGAAGCGATGCACAGCGCGTTTCTGTTCCACGCGATCGAAGCCGGCTTGGACATGGGGATCGTCAATGCGGGCCAGCTCGACGTTTACCAAGAGATCCCGAAGGATCTGCTCGAACACGTCGAAGACGTGTTGCTGAACCGACGCGACGACGCCACCGACCGCATGTTGGAGTTCGCCGAGACCGTCAAAGGGAGTGGCAAGAAACGTTCCGCCGAGGACTTGTCGTGGCGCGAATCGCCCGTCGCGGAGCGGATGAAGTATGCCCTGATCAAGGGAATCGACAAGTTTATCGAAGAGGACGCCGAAGAGGCGCGACAGGACTGTGATCGGTGCCTGCAGGTGATCGAGGGGCCTTTGATGGACGGAATGCAGGTGGTCGGTGACTTGTTCGGCGAAGGAAAGATGTTTTTGCCGCAGGTCGTTAAATCGGCTCGCGTGATGAAGAAGGCCGTCGCGTATCTCGAACCGTTCATGGAAGAGGAAAAGCGGGCGGCGGGAACGGAAGGCGCCACCGACCGGGGCACCTTCTTGATTGCGACGGTGAAGGGCGACGTGCATGACATCGGCAAAAACATCGTCGGTGTTGTCTTGCAGTGCAACAACTTCAAGGTCATCGACTTGGGCGTGATGGTTTCGACCGAGACCATTCTTGAGGAAGCGGTCAAGCACAATGCACAGCTGATCGGATTATCCGGCCTGATCACTCCCAGTTTGGATGAGATGATCGGCGTAGCCCGCGAGATGAAGCGACGCAAAATGAACGTGCCGCTACTGATCGGCGGTGCCACCACCAGTGCCAAGCACACCGCGGTTAAGATCGCGCCAGTGTATGACTCGCCCGTCGTCCACGTTCTGGACGCCAGTCGCAGTGTAGGCGTTGTCGAAAGCCTGCTCAGCGAGGAGCTGCACGATGAGTTTGTGGCCAAAAATGTTGATACCCAGGCGCAGCTGGTCGCTAGCTACAAGGGGCGTCAACAGAAGCTCGTTCCTTACGCCGAGGCACTCGAAAAACGTTTCAAGACCGATTGGCAGGACGTTCGAATCGACAAGCCTTCGTTCACCGGCACGCGAGTGCTTGCCGACGTGCCGCTCGCAGAGATTCGTGAATTCATCGACTGGTCGCCGTTCTTCATGACTTGGGAGCTGAAAGGCAAGTATCCCAAAATCTTCAAAGATGAAGTTGTCGGACAGCAGGCCCGTGAGCTGTTCGACGATGCGAACAAACTGCTCGACCAGATCATTGCCGACGGAAGCATTCGAGCCAGCGCCGCTTACGGGTTCTGGCCCGCTGCGAGCGATGGCGACGACGTGATCTTGTATTCCGACGAGAGTCGGTCAAAAGAGCTCACGCGATTCCATTTCCTGCGACAGCAGTGGGAGCGAAAGGGCCAAGCCGATTTTCGTTCGCTGGCGGACTACGTTGCCCCGGTGGATTCTGGTCGGGAAGACTACGTCGGAGGGTTTGTGTGCACGGCCGGAATCGGGGCCGAGGATTTGGCGAACCAGTTCAAGGGCAAGCAGGACGATTATCAGGCGATCATGGTTCAAGCCGTCGCCGACCGCTGTGCCGAAGCGTTCGCGGAGTTGCTACACAAGCGAGCCCGCTCCGATTGGTCGTACGGAACCGAGGAGGGTTTGAGCAACGACCAACTGATCGCCGAAGAGTATCGCGGGATTCGCCCGGCGGCCGGTTACCCGGCGTGCCCCGATCACACCGAAAAGCGAACGTTGTTTGACCTATTGGACGCCGAATCGAATACCACCGTCGAGCTCACTTCGTCGTACGCGATGACGCCCGCGGCGGCGGTCAGCGGCTTGTACTTCGCGCATCCCGATGCCCGCTACTTCGCGGTGGACCGGGTCACAAAAGATCAGGTCGAGCAATACACGGAGCGAAAGGGGCAGTCGTTGGCTGAGACCGAGAAATGGCTCGGTCCGAATTTGGCCTACGACCCAGAGTGAAGTCGTTTTTCGTCGACGGCGGATTCGACTCGCGGTTAAGATGTGCCGAGTTGAATCCCAGACTCCCGACGCGAGAAAGCGATGCGATCCCGACTGATTTGGCTTGCCATCTTTGGCTGTTCACTCTTGGGGCAGGCTCGTGGCGATGTCGTCACGTTCGAGGCGTCGGACTTCGGGCTCAATCCCACGTTCAGCAACGTCCGCACGTTCAGTTTCGAAATCGATATCGCAACACGGATCACGCCCGGCGCGATTCTGGATAACCCGACGCTCAACGGGGTTCGCTACAACGTGTTCGGCCAATTAGCCGCGGGAACGCCGTCGGGCTTTTCGGCGTTCGACTTGCAACGCGACATTGGAGGCGACGAGTTTTACGCCCAAGGCAGTTCGCTCAGTCTGCAGATCGCCAGCGACGCGGATTTGACCGACGGATTGCAGGCCAGTGAACTCACGGGGGTGGACCCCGTGTTTGTGTTCAACGGTCGCGAGGTCGGGACGGGTCGCTATCACCCGGCGATCGTGAGACTGAATGCCGACGGTACTGGCAGCATCCGTAACTCGAACAACATGGGTGGGGTGAATCCAGGAAGTGGCCAAGTCGTCGATGTCGAAGAAGGCGAGGAATACATCACCGAGCTGACGTTCACACCGGGTTCGCTGACGTTGATCGATGCGGTTTCAATTCCGGAACCGGGGATGACGCTCGCACTCTTAGCGACTTCGGTGATGATCGGTGTCCGCCGTCGTCGACTGTAAACGTTGTCAATGCGTCGGCGCTCGAGCATCGCGACCAGTTGGAACGCCGTCCGAGTTGCTTGATGCCGTTGTCGCGTGTCGCTCGCACGCCCAATCAGGCGAACAGCGACAGTTGTTTTGTCGCTTTGGTGGCTGGGGCCGCGGGTCGGTCGATCGTCACGTGTCGCATCACGGCACCCGCAAGTGCGGCACCGCTCAGGAAGGCGGCTTCGATTCGATTCCCGTCGCACCAATCGCCGCAGGCTCCTAGGCCAACGGTGGCATCAAAGAGGTGGTCCACGTTGAGAGGTTTTTCGGGGATGGCGTATCGCCAACGGTGCGCGCGTAAATAGTCCGGTCGATCGATCGATCGGCCGATCAACCGCTCGAACTCGGATTTGAGTGTCGCGATGACTTCGTCAGCGTTTCGATCGAGGTGTTGCTCGGACCAATCCGCCGAGGCATGAATGATCCAGCCGGGTGAGTTTGCTCGGCCGGGTTTGGAGGCGTTGTTGGCGATCCAAGAGATCGGGCTGTCATCGACAAAGGCGCCGGCGAAATCGATATCACCCAGCGACGGTGAAGCGACCATCACGGCCCAGCAGGGACGCATCCGAAGTGTTTCCAAGCGAGAGTGGAACTCCGCTTGGCCGGCGATCAACGCTGCCGTTTGTCGGGGCGGGCAGTTGCAAAGGACGATGTCATACCCAGTGTGGTTCTCACCGTTCTCGTCAGAGAGCGTCCACTGGTCGCCTTCACGTCCCAACTCCGTGATGGCGGCCCCGAGGTGAGTCTCAAGCGGCTCGGCAAGGTGCTTGGCGACCGCGTTCATCCCCGGCGTTCCGACGTATCGCGGTGTGTCGGACGAATCGCTGATAACGTGACCGTTGCTCGCCAGACGCACGATGCGACCGAGCCATGGGGCGACGATACCATCGTCAATCCAGCTCTTGACGAGCCTGCAAAACCGCGGGTCCCGCGCCGTCATGTACTGTGCGCCGTGATCAAAACGCAGCTCGCTACCACACTCACTCTCGGCTCGGCGTGTCGATGTTCGCCCGCCGACGCCTCTTGATTTATCAAAAACGGTGACGTCGATGCCGTGATCATGGAGTGTGCGTGCCGCGATCAAACCACCCAGCCCGGCACCAATGACGGCGACACGCGGAAGGTTTGCCGCGATGGATCGATGCACGCGATCCTGGAAACGGTCCACATCAAGCCGTTGGGCGTGCTCTTCGATCAAACGAGGACGAATCGTGCCGAGCGTTGGTTGCTCGGGTGTAAAGGGGCGATCGAACTGTCCAAAGCACCAGAGAATTCCGCCGTACGAGGCGGGGCTGCGACCGTCGAGTGCGTAACGATGGTTCAGATCAATGGCCGATCCCAAAGCGGCTTGCGGCGAACGCAACCAGCCAACAAACGCTTTGCCCCAAGTCATCCGAAGGTTGTTGTGTAATTCGCCGTGGCGGAGCAGGCTTTGCTGAGCGAGATCCCAAAGGCGGTTTCCGGTGGTTCCACGAGCGAGGGTTTCCCAACTGTAGTTCTCACGCGGATCCTGAAGATGCTTTTCGAGCGTGTCGCGGGCCCATTCGGGAATCGCGTCCAACGAATCGACGTCCAGGTGTCGATGAAAGCAGAAGTGAAATGCGAGTTCGCGCCAGATCAGTAGCTCGTCGAGATACTTTTCAGCACCGGCCCGGGCGGCTTCTCGGGCGATTCGAAACGGGCTGACCATTCCGTAGTGCAGATAGGCACTCATTCGACTAACGCCGTCGTGCCGCGCCGCATCGTTGCGATGCCGAGCGTACTGGTCGAGTCCGCTTTGGCGAAACGCATCCCAGCGAGCGTAACCGGCTCGGCTGCCTCCGGGCGTATCGGGCACCGGTGCGACGCTATGATCGATTTTGCACTGGCCGATCAAATCAGCCAGGTCGGCGGTTTGAAGACAGAGCGGATCGAAGTCGATCGCTTCCCGAAGTGCTTGACCGCGCAGGCACGGTACGTCGAAGGGTTGTTCGGTGTAGGGACGCTCGACGCGCTCGGCGTGGATCGATTCGACGCATTGACGGAACTGGAACGCTCGCTCAACGCAGCGATTGAGAGAGTGGACCGTTGCGAGGCATGTCGTGTCGACAGCCGCGATCGGGGTCGGGCACTTGATCGCAAGTCGTTCCAGCCACGGAGTGATTGGTGGGACGGGCATCTCTTCGGTCACCATGACCGCCGAGGCGCGCGTCAAGTCTCGTAAGTGGGTGCCGCGGTTGCCTTGCCGTTGCAAGTGAAAGACCGCCGCGATCCCCCGGTCGGCCAATTCACGCTGTACGTCACGGTGGCCCTGCAAGAGAAACGCGTGATGACGGTCACTCGCGAAGGGATACTCTTCACTCAGGCCGTGGTAAACCAATAGCGGCAAACCAAGATCACGCGCGAGGCAAATCGCTGAATCGAGCGCCGGATTCTCGTGGGCTCTCAGCGCGCTATGCATCCAATACAGGACGAAGCTATCGCCGAACGGTTGCCGCTCGGGCGAAACGACCCAGCGGAAGCGTTCCTGAAGAGGTGCGGGTAGTGCGTTGTCCATGCATCGTGTCTGGGCCAGCGGATTGATCCAGATTGATGTTAGGCAGGAGGCAAATTGTCACGCCCGAATCAGGCAGCGTGCCAACCAACCACGGGTGAGCCCAGGAAGCACAAACGAGACGTTACCCGCGGAGCTGTCCCCACCAACGAGGGAACCGTGGACCGCTTCTGCGGCCATGCGTCCGCTGATCACAGCGCCCTCCATCGTCGAAGGCCAGCCGGTGGCGACCCAATCACCGGCCAGTTTCAACCAGTCGAGCTTGGTCTCGGTGGCCGGTCTGACCGCATCCACTTCGGGTGAGATCGAAAAGACGCTCTTGGGGTCCGTCACGACACGAGCACGGAGCAAAATGGCTCGTCGCGCGTCGGGGAATGCGTCGGCTAACTCGCGACGGACAATCTCGACAAGCTCTTCCCGCTCCGCGGCGACCTCCGACGACGCGCTCAGTACGACTTGGTAATAGTGTTCTTGGCCCTGTGATTCAGCGGGCTGATTTCCTTGGTAGGCGGCCGAAGCGCCGGTCCCGCTCGGAAAAGGGTGAGCGCTGGTGATGGGATCTCTGAATAACCACTGGGATGTGGTGCCGACCAGGACCGCGTGCGGCCGATCGGTGATCGGCCGATCGAACCAGAGGTGGAGACCCGTGATCGGCGAGGTCGAAAAACGCTCGAAGACGTCGAAGCGTGGCAGCGCGGATTTGGCGTCCGCGGGCCAACCGCTAAAGAGCGAGTGAACGCGATACCAAGGCACCGCCGCGATGACTTGGTCCGCCGTGAAGCTGTCTTCATCGGTATGCACTCGGCCGTCGGGTTCGATGCGACGGGCTGGTTCGCCGCAGCGTATTTCGACGCCGCGTCGACGAAGCTCAGCGGGCACGCGCTCGCCAAACAATTCGCTCAGTGGTCGGGTCGGGACGAGTACATCGCTCGCTCCTCGCGCGGCCGCAAAACCGTCGATCAGAACCTTGCGTGCCGATGACATCGCGACTTGTTGAGGCCGTTCGCCGAGCGCGCTGACCAAGATCACTTCCCAAAAGTCGCGTACCGTCTCGGTCGATTGCCCGACCGAGCGGAGCCAATCACTCGCCGTCACGTTTCGAAGCGAGGACTCGGTGGTACGCATCAGCGTCCAAAGGCCAGCGCGGATTTCACGCTTCTGTCGCTTTGAAAGATACCGCTGGGCAGCGATGGTTCGAACGAGATGCAGCGGCGGCGGAAGTAAACGGTCCGCCACAAAAGGGCTCGGCGGATGATCCGGATGCAGAAAGACCAATTCGCGATAGCGCCGTACGTGATCGTTGAGGCCACACTGTTTCGCAAAGTCGATCCAGTTGGTGCAGCACCCCATCGCGACGTGCTGGCAGTAATCGATGTCTTCGCCAGACTGCTGGTCGCGAAACGATCCGGCGCGGCCGCCGGAGGTACGTTTCGCTTCGAGCAGGACAATCTGCGTTTCGCTCATGTGCCGCGACAATGCCTCGGCGGCGGCGAGTCCCGCCAATCCTCCGCCGACAATGACGACGCGTTTGGCGTCGGATATATCGGTCACCGGCCGGCCCCGGAGACTTCGTGCGGCGGGACCGGCAAACGCTTGAAGATCGGGCTAAAGAAGTGCCGCGAGACGATTCCGAATCGCTCGCCGGTGGTGAGTCGAACGCGGCGCGTCGCGACCGCGCGTGGGTCTTCGGCGATCCGTTCAAGCAATCGTCGATAGGTTCGCCACATCATGGAGAAGATCGGCTTGCCATCGTCCTTCAGGGAGTCCCAGACATTCCATCCGCTCGCGTAAAGAGTTCGAGCGCGACCGACTTCTTCCTCAATCAGGCAACCGAGCCGGTCGTCCGATCGTGGCTCCAGCAGGTCGTCTTCGCAAAGTCCATGTTGAGAATAGTGCTGACGCGGTAAATAGATGCGTCCCCGGCGAGCATCCTCGGAGATGTCTCGAAGGATGTTCGTCATTTGAAAGGCCAGGCCGCAGTCGATCGCCGCTTCGGTCGGCAGCTCACCCTCGAATTCCCAAATGTGTAGGCAGGCCAACCCGACGGCCGATGCGACCAGGTAGCAGTAGTGTTCCAGCTGCTCGTAGGTGTCGAAGCGAGTCTTTTGTTGGTCCGCCAAGACCCCGTCGATGATTTCGAGCAGGTAGCGTGTTGGAATACCGAATCGCTCGGTCGTGTCTCTCAGTGCCGGAAGGATCTCATCGGCGCGTCCCTTCAAGTCGATCGGCCAATCCGACGTGTCTTCGGCGAGCCCGGGTGGCAGCGAGACTTGATGAGGATTGTCGCTGATTAAATAAAGCGCGGTCATTTGCCGCCACCAGTCCAGCCATCTCGCACGGATCGCTGCCGGCTCGTCACAGTCACCAATGTCGTCGGTGACCCGCGCGAAGGCGTACAGCGCGCACATCGAATCACGCTTCGATTTGGGTAGTAGCCAAAACGAGCGATAGAAGCTGCTGCCGCTACGACGAGAGATTCGGCGTACGTTGCGATAGCTGGCGGCGATGGCGTGAGACGGCGGCATGAATTGTCAAAGCAGTCCGAACATGGCGCGGGCGACGAGTCGTAACTGTTTCATTTTGCCAACCGTCGGACGGATTCGCAGCACGTCATAGTCGATGTCTCGGATCGCCCGGAGCGTTTGCTTGCCGCCGTGGGCGAAAAGCCGAATGTCACCGGCGAGCCACTTTGGCACCTTTACGGCCAGCGGCAACCCGCGATCGAACCGCGTTTCCGCTTCGTCACAAAGTTCCTCGAGCAGTTCTCGCAGGGGCGTTGGGGTTGCGTTGCCGTGAAGCATCGACGCTTCGACACCGTACTTTTGCAGTCGATCGGAGGGCAAATAGATGCGGCCGATGGTGAGGTCTCGGGCGACATCTTGCCAAAAATTTGCCAATTGCAGGCCCGTGCAGACGTGATCCGACAGGACCGCGGTTTCCTCCGTCAGCGACTCGGCGAGCGAAAGAACCATCCTCCCGACGGGGTTGGCGGATCGAGAGCAATAATCGATCAATTCTGCGTCACTGGCGTACTCTGTTTTACGTTGGTCCTGTCGAAACGCGCTGAGCAGGTCATCAAACGGTGTTTTGTCGAGGCGAAAGGTTGCGATGGTGGTCGCCAGTGCGGGAAAAAAGGTAGCCGTGGGCGGCTCGTTGGCAAATGTCGCATCGATCTGCGATTGCAGCGTTTGAAGACCCCGCAGAGCGGTCTGCGGGTCCGGCGACTCGTCGGCGACGTCATCGGCGGTGCGACAAAACGCGTAAATGTTGTAAAACGGCTGCCGAAGTCGACGGGGAAGTAAGATCGAAGCGACGAGAAAGTTTTCGTAGTGCGAGCGGGCCAACCGGCGGGCGAATTGCTCACTTTGCCGAAGCGTGGTTCGGGTCGACATAAAGGAAAGTCAATGAAAATCGTGTTAGCGGCTCCACGCGGATTTTGCGCCGGAGTCAACATGGCCGTCGATTCTCTCGATTTGGCGCTCGAGCATTTCGGGGCACCGGTGTACGTGTACCACGAAATCGTCCACAACCAATATGTCGTGGAGAGCTTCAAGGAAAAGGGTGCGGTGTTCGTGGAATCTCTTGAGGAGGTTCCCGAAGAGAGCGTTGTGATGTTTTCCGCTCATGGTGTCTCGCCCGAAATACGCCAGACTGCAGAAGAACGCCGGCTGACCGCACTCGATGCGACGTGCCCACTTGTGACCAAGGTCCATCTCGAAGCGATCAAGTATGCGAAAAAGGGCTACACGATTGTTTTGATCGGGCACGAAGGGCACGACGAGGTGATCGGGACGATGGGCGAGGCTCCCGAGGCGATCGTCTTGGTGGAAGACGAAGAAGATGTCGAGCGTTTGGAAGTGGCGGACCCCAGCAAGCTCGCCTTCCTGACCCAAACCACGCTCAGCGTCGATGATGCGAATCGAATCATCGAGGCGTTGCGGAAACGGTTTCCGACGATCGAAAGTCCGCCCAAGGGCGATATCTGCTACGCGACGCAGAATCGCCAGGATGCCGTCAAAACACTCGCACCCGACGCGGATGTGGTGGTCGTGTTGGGCAGTCAAAACAGTAGCAACTCGGCTCGGCTGCGAGAATTGGCCGATTTGCAGGGCAAAGCCGCATTCCTCGTCGATGGGCCTCAGGATTTGAATCGGGAGGACTTCGTGGATGCGGGGACCGTCTTGATCACCGCCGGCGCGAGCGCGCCGGAGTCGGTGGTCCGTGAAACGATCGACTGGCTGGTTTCGGAATTCGAAGCGACCGTGGAAACATCGGTGGTCCGAGAGGAATCGGTCTTCTTTCCGCTACCGAAGCCGCTTCGCGAGATCGCCGCAAGGTCCTGACGAGGGCATCCTGCCGCTCGAATTGCGACATCCCCAAACGGCCATTATCTTGTCACCCGATTGAAGGAATCAGGGTGCCCATTTGAACGCCGACTACGAACCGCCGCTGACCAGCTACCTCATCCAAGTTGAGGGTCATGTTGATAAGGGGACTCTGAAAGAAGCATTTCTGCTGATTCGAGATCATTCGGGCGGTGCAACGCAGCTGCGAGATCACGCGACAACGGGTTTGCGAGAGCTGGAAGCCATCGAACTTGGCGAAGAGGCCGGGACCGCACTGAATGTAACCGAAGCGAAGAATCGGCTCACGATTCGTGTGCTCGACATGGCTCGACGGTTGGATGCCTGCGGTGAAAGCCTCTGCGACCAGATTGCCAAAGAGCTTCCGACACCGGATGTTCAGTTCCTGATCTCGCACTTTCAAGCCGATGCCGTCGTCGGGACACTCGGAACGAAGCGTGAACGAGCCGCTCGACTCGCATCGTTCGTCCGTCAACGCTTCGGCACCTCCGCTGAGTTGCAGGAGCAAGTCGATCAACTCGTCGCGCGTGTCCGCGAACGGCCCGAAATCGCTCGCGGCGGACTGGCCGATCGGTTGACCGAACGATGGGCGATCGAAATGATCGATTCTGTCGGGGTCGATGAGGACTGGGTCAAGCGTCATTTTCTCTGTCGCTGTCCGCCGCATGTCGAACTGAGCGACGACCTGTGCGATTGGCGCGCGTCCTCGGCCGCCGAAGAATTGTTCGAGCTGTTCGAAGACGAAAAGCACGGTCGAGAGTATTTGGCGTCACTCGCCGCGGCATGCTCGGACGAACAACTGGCAAACCGTCTCCGCGAAACGTTTGAGTTGGAGTCCAATGCGAGGGAAGTGTTCGATCCAATTTGCCTGGTAACGGTCGCGCCCTCCAAGACCGCCCGGCAGATGTTCACCGTACGTACCTTTCTTTGGTGGCGTAACGACTTGATTCAACCGGGGCTGACGGTCGAATGCGGCGAGAATGATCTCCGTGTTCGCGTTCCCGCATGCATCGACCGCACACTCAATCGCGTGATGCGACACGGCCTTGGACATTCGATCGAGGTCTTTCTTCCGGTGAGCCTCTTGCACGACAACCAGCGCGGCTGGGTTGAGTCGTGGCCGGTCGTCACGCATTCCAGCGAGGACGAGGTGATCGTGCTTCCCGGCTTGCAGATCAGGACGGAGTATCCGATCACGATCCGGCCGCTGGATCGTTGCGGCAATGGCAGGGCCTGGAAGTTCATCCAGAGTCGACTGGGCGCGACCAAGACGATCGGGCGGCTTTCCGAGGGGCGTTTTGACGTCCGCCAGCATGGGGAAACGGTCGTGCTTCTTTCGGATCAGCCGATTGCGGATCAGCAGGAACTGGAGATGTTCGTGTACAGCGGCATCCCGATTCTGATTTGGTTGCGTGAGCCTTCGACGGAGACCGATGTGATGGACGTGCTCGAAGCGCTGCCGCGCGACCAGGACTGGCCGACGTTGTATCACCGTGTTTACCAGCATCGAGTCGAAAACCAGCCGGCCGCCGAACAGCTTTCACTGCTCTGTGACCTCGAGGACCGACGGTTGCAGACAAGGTCTTTGGTTCCTCCTCCGACACGTAGGCAAACATGAGTGACTCAGCGCCCGTTGAGGGTGATCTTCCGTTTGAAATCTTTCGCGGGGAGACGCACTCCGATTCCGAACCGGCCGTGATCCCGGCGGCTCCCCCCTGGCGGACCTTTGGAGGCGGCCGAGGCAAGCGTTTGGGAACGACCTTTGTCGCTTCGGAGGACGTGAAGTCCGTGGTCAACGCCGCGCTGCATCTCCGGCGTCCGATTCTGATCACCGGCGACCCAGGGACCGGCAAGTCGTCGGTGGCATACGCCGTCCAGAAGGAACTTGGGCTTGGCGAAGTCATTAAATGGCCGATCAACTCACGATCGACCCTGGGTGACGGTCAATACCAATACGACGCGATCAGCCGGCTTCAGGACACGCAGCGTCTCAAGCAGGGTGATTTCGATCCGACGCAAGACGCCAACCCTCGCAACATCGGCGATTACATCACGCTCGGGCCGCTGGGAACGGCGATGATCACTTCCAAGGTCGGGCGACCGAGCGTGCTCTTGATCGACGAGATCGACAAGTCGGACATCGACTTGCCCAACGATCTATTGAACGTCTTCGAAGACGGTTACTTCGATATCCCCGAGTTGTTACGTCTTCCGGACGGTTCCAGGAAAGAGGTGCCGGTCTTTCTGAAGACCGAGATTGACGGTTCGCGGCGAAGAACGATTCCTGACGGGACGGTGATTTGCGACGAGTTTCCGTTCATCGTGATCACGAGCAACGGCGAACGCGAATTGCCGGCCGCCTTCAATCGTCGTTGTTTGCGGCTCGACATCAAGCTACCCGAAGACAACGCCGATGCCGTTGACAGCGAGTTCCGGCGGTTCCTGATGCAGGTCGTCCAGAGTCACCTCGATGAATTTGAATCGGAGCTTCAGGACGTCGAGGGCTTCGTGAAACTGTTTCGTGATCTGCGCAGCAAAGAAGGACGGGTGCTCGCGATCGATCAGTTGCTGCAAGCGGTCTACATCATGCGTCGGGGTGTTGCGCCGGAGGGTGAGGCATTTTCCGCACTCCGTGGTCAGCTCGAAGACTTGTTGTTCCGTGATCTCAAGGGCAATTGATGTCCGACCCGGTCGAGCAAATCATTCGGCTCATCGAAACGTTCGACCGTCGCACGATGGTCGATTCGAGCGTGGACGAAGCGCTCGTGCTCGATACGATCTGGTTAGCCCGACTCCGTCGAGGAACGTCGGCGATTGACCCGGAAGCAGAGTCGAAGTCGGACATGGAGCAGCCGCCACCGCCGAGTCCGCCCGAGTCGACGCCGAGTGACGAAAAGGCGGACGACGTTCGTGTCCAGGCTCCGTCGGTGTCCATCGATCTTCCTCCGCAACAAACGACGCCGATGCAAGAGGAGGCCTCGCTCGTCAGCGAAGGGATTCGTTTTAGCGGTCGAGGCGGTGAACTGCTTGCCGATCGAATGGGATTTCAACGTGCGCTTCGGCCGCTGAAACAGTTCGAGGACGCGCCGGGACGTCACGAGTTTGATGCGGAGTTGACGGCGCAACGATCGGCCGAATTCGATCTGTTGTTGCCGCAACTTCGGCCCGCGCGGGAGCGTTGGCTCGATTTGGAAGTCGTGGTGGACGCTTCGCCGTCGATGGCCATTTGGAAATCGAGTCTCGAGTCGTTCAAGCTGCTCGTCTCTCGCTCCGGTATCTTTCGCCAGGTGCGGTTTTGGTCCTGGCAGACGGACCTGCATGGTTCAGCGCGGCAGCTCGCGCGTGATTGGCCGACGGCCGCGTCGGCCGAACTGTCGCCGCAGGCAATTTTGGGGACGCCGGGACGACAATGGGTGCTGGTTCTCTCGGACACGGTCTCAGATGGGTGGCGCGGCCAGCGGGTTTATGACGCACTCGAGACTTGGTCCCAATCGTCGGTGGTGACCTTGATGCCGACATTGCCATCGTCGCATCTGAGTCGAACCGGGTTCGCGGTTGCCGAATCCGCGATCGTGAAGCGGGCGGCTCGCAAGACTCGTGGCTGTGATCTGCGATACGCCCCTTTCGAGAGCCGCCAGTTGTTTCGCTTCGAAGGCGAATCGATCGCGAGGATGACCGAACGCGAGTGGCGAGGAAAACGCGGTGTTGTTCCCGTCTGTGACTTCAGTGCGTCGTCGTTGCTTGAGATGACTCGATTCATCGCGGGTATCGGCGCGGACGAAGTGATGGGCGTTCGCTTGCCGCAGATCGCATCCGATGCGGAGTCGGATTGTGAACCATCGGACGTCGGGGAGGTGTTCGAAGTTAGATCCCTTCCTGCGAGTGCGATCTCCGGGGGAGACCTCTCCGAAGCAATCGTTTCGCACGAGGCGCAGCTTCTGGCGCGCTACCTCGCGGCGCTGGGCTATTTTTCGCTGGGCGTGATGCGGCTGGTTCGGCAGACGATGGTTCCCCGTGCATTCCTGCATGACGAGGCGGAGGTTTTATTTTCGGGATGGGTCGAAGTGCTTCGGGAGAGCGAAGATCCCGAGCAGGTGATCTATTACTTCCCAAAACCGATTCGCGACGCTCTGAAGTCCGAGTTGTTGCGTGGGGAAGGCGTGGCGGTCATTGACCGAATGTTCCGCTATTGGGCGAGCGCCGGAGGACTGAAAGCTGACTCGCTCGAGTTGTTCATACAACAAGCGGGCGAAGGTTCCGGCGTCACCGCTGAGGGCGAGTCACTTGCCTCAATCGCCCTCGATTCGGTCCGCGAGTTCCTGCCGGAGTTGGGGGCGGAGAGGGAGACTCGCGGGGCAGATCCAACCGACCAAAAGGCCTCTCGTCACGCGGTGGATGAAGGACAGCCGGATTCGCACGAATCGTCCGAAGGTCTGACGGTCGAATTACTCTCGCTCCGTGACGTTTTATTCGACTACGAGCAAACTTCGGTGCGGAAGTCGCTTGACGCGACGGCCAAACAACTTGAGCGATTTGATTCTGCATACCGAGCGTTGGACCGAGGCGAGAAACCAGACCCCGCCGAAATCAATCTTCTTGAATCCACTGTGATGCCGCGGGTTCGCCCAGCGATCGAAGTACTCGACGGTGGTTATGCGCGTCCAAGTTTTCCCTGGGAGCATTTGGCAGACTTTGCGATGCGAAAGCGTCTTGAGGCCGCCATCGGAGCCGTGGGGCTGATCACCGTCGCCGACCACCCGAAGACAACTGCGGTCGGCACCGGATTCGTCGTTGGTATGAACCTTGTAATGACATCACGCGACGTCGCGAATGCATTCGCGCTGGGAGAGGGGAGCGATGTGCGGATGACACGGGAAGCTCGATTCGACCTAGCGCACTGCCGCTCTCACAGTCAGCTCGAGGCCGCGAGGAATTCAGAGTTGCAAGTCACGCGTGTTGTGATGATGCATCCGCATCTCGAAGTCGCGCTGCTCGAAGTGCAAGGTGATTCGCAATTGAAACCACTGACGCTCTCGCCCGAGCCGTTGAAAGAGTTGGCCGACCGCGAGGTGGCGGTGATTTCCCACCCTTCGTATGACAAGTCGCAGAGATCGGAGCTTCAGCGGGTGTACTTCGGACACTGGTTCGCGATGAAGCACCTCATGCCAGGTAAGGTAACGCAGCGCAAGGTCGATTATGCGGGTGCGTACGAAGTGGTAACACTCGACGTCTGTACCGTTGGCGATCATTCCGGCGCTCCGGTCGTGAACTTGGCTACGGGAACGGTGCTGGGGCTGCAAATCGCGAGCCGCTATCTTGAGGGTGGCTACGCCATTCCCGCCTATGAACTGGCGCGCGACGAGCAGTTTCTCGAAGCCGGTGTTCTTTTCGACCGCCGAGTGGAGTCGGATGGACCGACCGAAGCCTTGGACGTGGAGGTTGTTGACCTTGAGGCATTGATCAAATCCTGCATCGTCCACAGTGCACGCAATCACACAGAACGCGTGCGAATGGTGACACCTCATGGCCGACTGCGGGCGATCGCGAATGCGAGCGGATTGCGAAAGGTCGTCAATGAGTTGATACGAAACGGACTCAAAGCCGCCCCAAATGGCGATGTCACAATACGTTGCGAGTCCGAGCGTGGTGGCTGGACGCTTTCGGTCACTGACACCGGTGTGGGGATAACGGAAGAGCTGCAACGAAGCATTTTCAACAAAGGATTCCATGGCACCGTTGAGAAAATCGCTGACAAGGGAACAGGGCTGGGGCTCTACCTCGTCAAGCAGCTCGTCACCGCGATGCGTGGGACCGTGAATGTTCGCAGTCGGGTCGGTGAAGGAGCGACATTCGAGGTTTGGCTTCCATCGGCGGAGGAGACGAATGACGCGACAGGGGGTGATCTCGGTCCGGCGGATACCGAAGAGCTTCGCGAGAAAGCGATGCGAATCCGTTCCCTCGCATTGGACGCCGTTGCTCAAGACGACCTTGTTGACGGCGTCTCTTTCTTTGAACAAGAACGTGAGCTTTGGCGGCAGATTGGTGATCGAGAACGTGAAGCGAATGCGATCGTCGACCTTGCGCGGACTCTGTATCGACGGAAAGACTTTCGCGGCGCAGCGGTGATTGCGCCGTCAGCGATCGGAATCTATGAGTCACTTGAACTCGCTCGTGAAGAAGTCGGCGCGCGCCAACAGTATGCGTTGTATCTCATGGAACTGGGGCGTTTGGCGGAGGCACGCTCCTGTCTTCTGCATGCGGTCGATGCCGCACACGAGAAGGTCGGCGACCCGCCGCTCGAAGCCACGCTGTACGATCAGCTATCTTCCATTGTCGATACTCAGGGTCATCGTGATCTCGCTCGTGAGTACCTAGAGCGTGCACTCGAGATTCACCTCACTCTCCCCGATCAGAGTGGTGCGGCGGCACTGCTGTGTCGGCTCGCGCGCTTCGACTTGGCCGCGAACAATTTCTCGTTTGCTCGATCGAGGACCCAGGAGGGTATCAAGCTCTATGAGTCTCTCGATGATTTCACGGAAATTCCGCGGGCGTTCCAGCTAATGGCGGACATTGAACTGGCGGATGGAAACACACTGACGGCGCGAGAGTGGCTTGAGCAGGCCTTCAAGGCGTACGAGTCGCAGGGAGACTCGCTTGGACAGGCGGACACGTGGGCCCGCTTCGCGAGTGTGCAGGAGGCGTTGGATTCGGATGATGACGCGATCGTCACCGCACTCGAGAACGCCCAAGAGCTTTACGAGAAAAGTGGCGAGACTCAGTCGCAGGCGTCCATGTTGGTGCGGATCGGAGAAAAGCGGCTGTCCGCCGGCAAGCTTCTTTCGGCATTGGGTAGATTCGAGACCGCAGCAAGGCTCTATCGTGAAGCGGGCAACGTCCGTTCCGAGGCGTGGGTCTGGTCACAGATGACCAACCTGCACATGCGCGGCAAGGCCTACGAACGCGCGAAGTCCGCCGGTAAACGCACCATCAGGTTGATGGACGAAGCTGGTGATCAAGCGGGACGTGCTTATGCACACGAGCAGATGGCTTGGATCACTTTTCAGATGCAGGATTATACGCCTGCTCTTGAGCATACTTTGAACGCCTTCGACCGACGACGAGAAGTGGGTGATTCAGATCGGCTCGCCGAGGTCTTGTTCAATATCGCGTCGAATGTGGGCAGTGAAGGTTTTCACGTTTTGGCTTTTCGACTCTCATGCATTGGGCTGGGCGTCGCTCGTCAAACCAGGCACTCGAGGTTGGACGAGTTTGAACGGAGGGTCCAAGAGTTCACCGAGTTGGTCGACCTTGAACAGTCGCTTGGCGATCCAATCGCGGACCGAATCAATGAGATCGATGAGAAGGGACTCGACGAAGCCCGCGACTTAATCATCGCGGCGTATTCGGATCTGACGACCTAACGTTCGAACGACGAGCGTTACCGTTATCAGTTGTTGTGAGTCTTCTCGTCAAGAAAATCGGGTGACTTCAGTTGACGGCGGGCGAGTGCGACATCGCCGTTGTTAAGGCTGGTGGCCACTTGATTCAGTTTGACGGCTAAATCGGGACGCGACTTGCGAAGGAGATAAAGCCTCAGCGGCAGCCGGAGATCGTCTCGACCGTAGCGAACTCGCGATGTCGATGTCCTTCCAATTGTTTCTTGAATCAACTCCAGGTCGCGGTAGCCGAATTCCTGACTGGGCTCGATCACGGTGCCTTCGCCCCAGTCGTTCCAGGTGGCGATCTGAACGATCGGGCTTTTGGATTCGATTGCTCGGCGAAACGTTTCACGAAACGTGTTTCCATTGGCATCGGCAATCTCGCGGTAGCCATCGCCAACGCCGGCTTCCTGGTAGATGTCGACAAAGCGGGGAAAGGCGACGGGTATGTTGGGTGTCCCATTCGACCGCTTGTTGAAGGCGACGGTTTGTTGAACGCCTTGATCGGGAATCGGCCAATCGAAGGCACCGACGGCGGCATCGCGTTGATGATGTTCACTGAAGTAGGCGACCGGATGATCAAGCTTCGCGATCACGTCCGTCCATTGCTCGTCGGAAAGGCCGGCATGACCAAACGAAAGCAGGACGGGGCGACCATCGAGGCGGACATAACCCTGTAGTGTCGACCAATTCTTGAGTAACCAGCTCAGTTCTTTGACGACGTGAGCGTCCTGATCGCCGGGGCCAATGCGCCCGGCTTTAACCAGCGCGGGTACGGTTTGGTCTTCGTAGCAAATCGCGACCTTCATTCCCATGCGGTCAGCGACTTGCACCAGCAACATGGTGTTTCGGTGGAGAGTGCCGTAATCGCGGAAACTCGTGAGGCCGTACCAATCGACGATCACGCCATCGATCCCGGCGAGCTTCATCAATTGGAGATGGTACTCCAGCAGGTCGAGATCGCCCGAGTCGTAGCAACCGGCCAGCGGGTAAAAGTGCGAGGCAAGCTGGCGTCGATCATCGAGCGTGCCGTCGGGAGCACGACGCATTTGGCTTGGATTGAAATGATTCATCGTCCAATGCCAGCCCCAACGTCCGCTGTGCGGCAGTGACTCATGCCAAGGCATGTAGTGCGCCAGGATCAGCGGACGCGAACGTTGATCCGGTTTCGTTTCCTCACCACTTGCCGGGATTACGAGCAGCGAGGAGACGAAACAAAGACACGCGGCCAGAAGCGAGTGTGGTGTTGCCAGCGTTGGGCCAAACCTTCGTCGCATCGCTTCAAGGCGCTTTTTTAGGAACGTCGTCGGCGGGAACCGACGGCACAGGAGACGACCATCAGCGCAAAGAACGCTGTCGGTTCTGGAATGACGGTGATCGTCGTCGAGGCGGCGGCGAGAATGGACGAACCCGTCGAGTCGCTGAGTGAGTAGGCGCCGGTGAAATCGAACTTGGTTTCCGATTGAATTTGAGCAAGCACCTGGTTGATTCGGTCTTGGTCTGACCCGGTGAACGGGCTCGCATCGAATGCATTCCCGACACCGACGTAGACCAACTCGTCGACGAACTGAGTCGCGGCTCCGCTGTTGATGATCGTGTCATCTCCGCCGCCCTTCATCATGTCGGCACCGTAGTCGATCCCGATCCGAGTGCCCGAGTACGAACTGCCCGCGAAGTTGCCGGAGAACCCCAGCAAGTTGTCGGTATCGGAACTCGACATCTCGAACGCGAGGTCTTCGAGACGGAACCGCATCGAGCCGTCGCCCACGATGTGGACGCCGAAGTGAATTCGGTTGCCCAGCTCGCCATCGAAGGGCGACGACGGGTTCGCGACGCCTCGCCAGGAGTTGAAGGACGAGACGATGATCTCCTCGGCCCCGATTCCGGAACCATCGGGAAGAATTTCGTACGCCGTCGGATCGAGGTTCCGATCGCCGATGTTGCCGAGATCGTTTTCGAGCGAGTTCAGGGCGTTGGCGAGGTAGCCGCTCCAGCTCGGCGAACCCGAGAAGTTCGGGGCTGGCGATGCATAGACGTCCATCACCACGTCGGCCTTGGTGGCGGATGTTAACGCGGCGAAAGACACAAGCGAGACAACGATGAGCGAAAGGCGCATGAGATTTCCCCTCGAGCGGTATGCGAAAGCCGTGGGCTGGATTCTAGCCACCGCGTCGAAATGTGGAATGCAAACCCCCGAAGATTCCCGCGCACGGCTACCAATCGAATGCGGCCGAGGCACTTCTTCCCGGACGAGTCGAACCGATGGCGCTACTTGATTTCAGAGATTTTCATGCCGCGAAACAGCAGATCGGTCTTCGGGTCATGCGCCTGAATCATGATCGTCCCGGGTTCGTCGCGACGGCCACGGCGTGGATTTTCATCGGTTTTGCGGGTGTCTTCCCAATCGCTGACTGCGAGTCCGTTCACCCAAGCGCCGATCTTGTTCCGGTTGGCGTGAAGCAGGACGGTCGACCACTGGCCGTCCTCGCCGGCAACAACGCGTGCATCCTGCCGTCGAAAAATCCCGCCGGTCCCGCAGTCGGCGGGCGCGAGCCGTGAATCGTTAAAGGCGTTGTTCACTTGGCACTCATAGCCCATCAGTTTGTCGCCGGGAATGCAACGAAAGAACAGCCCGGAATTGGTCGTCGGGTCTTCGATTTTGTACTGCGCGAGGAGAAAAAAGTCGCCGTAAGATTCGTTGGTTTCCAGTTGCGCGAGGCCGCCTTTGACGCGTAGGTCGCCGTCCTCGTTGATCGTGAACTCGCCGGGCATCTCGGGGTATCGCTTCCACCGCGAGAGGTCTTTGTCGAGCAACGGGTCGAGTCCGAGTGGTCGGATGCGGATGTCGCGAAAAGCCACGCGACCGGAGTTGTGTTGCAAGCCGATCCGTCGCGCGGCGAGGTCGGCCGGATCGGTGTAGCTGCAAACGAGCGTGTCGCCAAGATGGACGGTGACGTCGCGACCCTCGGCTCGGATCGTCATCGAACGCCACTTGCCCGGTGTCTGGGCACCGGCGGCTTGTGGGTTGACCTTTTCTCGCTGGACGATGCTGCCAGTGGGAAACGGATTGTCGTCCGGGGCGATGTTGATTTCGTAGCACTCGTCGGTGACGTTGGTCGGGTCCAAAGGCGTTCGCACAAAGACACCGCTGTTTGTTTCGGCGTCGGCGTTGAATTCAAGTTTCAACTCGAAGTCACCCCATGTGCTCGACGAACACATCAAACACTGCTTGCCGCGGTCAACGATGATCGTGTCGTCTTCGACGCGGAAGTTCGCTTCACCGGTGATTTCCCAACCGAATAAGCTTTGGCCATCAAAGAGTCGGACCCAACCTTGCGACGTTTCTTCGGCGGGCAGCCGAGCGGAGAGCAGTTCGTCGGCACTGACGGAATAAACTTGCGGTTCGAAAGTCTCCGGCGCGGACTCGGCACTGCTTGGCTTTGGTGACGGTTCCGCTTGGGCCGTTTCGTTCTGCCGTGGCGGGACTGCTTGCTTGGATTCGCATCCGAGAATGGCGGATGCCATTAGCAATGCGACGATGAGAAGGCTGTCGGATCGCGAAGCGAGTTTCATGCTCAATAGCCGTAGGTTTCAAAGTAGTCGTGCCAAGCTTGGCGGATGCGGGTCTCATCCTCCTCGCTCAGTGCATGTCGGTTGGTTTGGTAGCCGCGGTGTTCGGTTTCCACCCAGTTTTCGATCACCGGTTTGACGGATCCGAAGTCGCTGAGGCGGAGTGTACGATAGACGCGCTCCATGGTCGCCACGGGGTCCGCTTTGAGGTCTTCGTAGCGGACGTCGACCAGGCGATGCGGATCGAGTGACGGGCGCGCCCGGTGGAGGGAAGCGTACATTCGACGAAGGCACTCGATGACGTATTGTCTGTCTTCTTCTTCGGGCACGTCCGATGGCACATTCAAGCCCTGGTATTGTTGCAAGCTTTGCCACAGCCGAAGCGTCGATGGGAACAGCGATCGCGGGTCACGTGTGACGTGGATGAATCGGGCTTCAGGAAAAGCTTTGGCCAGTAGCGCGAGTCGACCGGTGTGCGTCGGGCTCTTGATGACCAGTGGACGTCCCGTGGCGGCGCTCACGGCGAGCATGAATTGCCTGAGGGTCGCGAGCCAGCTTTCCTTCGCCGGTTCCGGCACGTCCTCAAAGTCGAGGTATTCCATGTCGACGTTGCCTTGGTCCGGGAAGGCGATGCGCCGGTAGGGCGATGGCTGGCCGAGGTTCATCAGCGCGAATTCATCTTCCTGCGGTCGTTCCCAACCGGTCGCCATGTTGTCCATGGGACGTTTCCCGGGTAGCAGCCAACTGAGGAACTGACGAAAGAACCACTCGGTGATCAAAAAGTGGTGTGGCGCGAAACACTGGAAGGTGTTCGGGCTGCTGTATCTTTCGTCCAGCACCATCAGTTCGTGCAGCAACGTCGTGCCGCTTCGCCAATGTCCGATGATGAAGACGGGTGGGCCGTGCAACTCAGCTTTGGCGAGCCGCCGCCTCGCCAAGACTCGCTGGAGAAGTGACAAGACCGTGTTGACCGGGGTGGCAAACGAAACCCCTAGAAAGTATCCGAGGCGACTGAGTTGGATGCGGAATCGGCCCAGTTTCAGCAGGCGGTACCACGCTGCCGGCCGCATTCCATGCCAAAACCGAGGGGCATAAAACGGGTAGCGGTGAAATCCGGCCGGTCGGTGAGACTGATCCGACGAAATCGGTCGGGGCTCGCGGGAGGTTTCGACGTTGGTCAACGCAAGGGCTCCGGTCGGAAAGGTTGCCGCAGCGCTTCAGTTTAGCGGGAACCAGATCGCGCCCGGATCGTATAGGCGAGCGTGGTTCTCGGCGGCGCTCCCAAACGCACCCTACCGGGGAGGGCGGAGTTCGTGAACCCGGATCGCGGATTGGGTGCGTGGAGCTACAATGTCGCCACCGCGCGGCGCGGGTCGTGACTTGATCGGAAGCCAACATGAGTGATCGCACCGAGCTATCTTTCCCCGACTTGCAGCGCCATATCCGCGAGATGTACCACGACAAAGACGCGGCGCGCGGCGTGGAGGGGACGTTTATGTGGTTGATGGAAGAGGTCGGGGAACTCGCGTCGGCGCTGCGCGGTCAGGATCGACAGAATTTGGCCGAGGAGTTTGCCGATGTGATCGCTTGGTTGACTACGATCGCAAACGTCGCGGACATCGACCTGAATGCCGCTTTGGTGGCGAAATACGGAAGCGGTTGCCCGGGCTGTGCCAAGTTGGCGTGTGAGTGTCCGGATTCGGAAAAGCCATGAGTGACTGCGTTGAAGTTTTGCGCCGGTGGACCGTGCTGCTCGCTGTAGTGATGGCTTCGTTGGGGCCGAATGCCCCGTGCCAGGAGCAGAGTGACCAGCAGGATTCGTTCGTGGTCGGAATCCGCGGCCATTATCGGGTCGGTCGAATGGCGGCGGTTCGGTTTCTTGGGCAAGACGTCCAACCAACGGACTTTGCCGGAGCGACACTCGAAACGCTGGACGGCGATGGGGTTCGGGTTCGCTTTCGGGTGTCGGAGACGTCACACTTTTCGAACAATCGCCATGTGGGGTACGTGATGCCGGGCTCGGAGGGCTCTCCGCTCGCGCTCACACTGGCTGACGGTCGTCGCTTCGAGACACGTTTCCCCGTCAAGGACGTGCCTTCTAGTGGGCCCTCCATGATTCCGACGGAGATGCCCTGGGTGGTTGCGATCGGTGATCCGCTGGGCATCGATCGCATCGGAGCATCGGAGCTGCTCGATCGTGAATCCCGAGTCGCCGTGACACGGATTGAATCGTCGACCAGTCTTCCTTCGCAATCGTGGGGATACGACGGGGTAGACCTGTTGGTCATCACCGGATCGGGAGCGGAAGTCTTGGAGTCCATGTCGAACGCGCAGCAGCGGGCGTTGATTCGATGGAATCGACAGGGCGGAAGATCGCTGATTTGCCTGGGTGAGTCGGCGGATCGTCTTGCGCAAGTCGCCCCCTGGCTAACGGAACTGTTGCCGGTCGATCAGATCGAGATCGCGACGATGGACCCGGCCGCGCTGGAGACTTATACGACCAGCCAAACACCGTTGGACAATTTCAAAGGAATCAAGTTACCGCGGCGATCCGGCAAAGTTCTCATCAGCGGTCGAACCCTACGCCGCGTCGCGACCGTCCTCGCCGGTCAGTATCCGTTGGGGTTTGGCCGCGTGACGGTGATGGCCGCCGACCTCGACTCCCAGGTCTTCGACGACTGGCCTGAACGAACCGACCTTGTGCTGAAACTCACCGACGAAGTGCTATCCGAGGTGAATAAGGACCAACTGACGACCGATCGCGCCACTTCGTTCAATGACTTGGCCGGTCAAATGCGCGCAACGCTGGATCAGTTTGAAATCAAGTCGCGATTTAGTTTCTCGCTCGTTTCGCTGATCGTGATGTTGCTCGTCGCGGCCATCGGTCCATTGGACTATCTGTTGGTCAATCGTTTGCTCGGACGACCGCTGCTGGGATGGCTGTCATTTCCGCTCATGGCAATCGGGTTGACGGTGTTCTTGGTCACGCAGTCCAAGCCAAATCTTCCTCCGGAAGATGCTTCGCTGGGCGACGGTGATCTCTTGCGAGCCAACCAGGTTCAGGTCATCGACATCGATCGCATTGATTGCGTCGGTCGGGCGTTCGCGTGGAGCTATACGTACTCTCACGAGCCAGCGAACCTGGACGTCGCGATGCCGCCGGCGGCGGATCTCGATTCGCAGATCGGCGGTGAATATGAGTCGGTCATCTTCCCGATGGGATACCCCGGGCGGACTTTTGGCGGCATCCAGCTTGCCGGTGAGAACACGCTGCTACCGCCCTATGAAGCGGTATTCGATTCGTCAGGCATGGGCACACTGAAATCGCTGGCGATCGCGTCGCGGAGCAGCAAGTCGATCGCGACTCAGATTCAGTTCGCTCCCCGCGTCGGCGAAAAGGTTGAAGTGTTGCGGCGGCCAGGGAGTGAGCTGCTGCGCGGAGAAATCATCAACCCGCTACCGATCGATCTCCTGGATGCGATGCTCGTCTATCGAAATTGGGTCTATTTGTTGCCGACTCGTTTTCAGGCTGGCGCGCGTCTACCGGCGGTGCAAGATCTCCGGCAAAAGAACTTTCGGTGGCTGCTCACCAAACAACAGGCGCTGGAAAAGAGCGCGACCGAAACGACCCCGTGGGTCGTTGGTGATTTTTCAAACGTGGGCCGCGTCGCCGATATGTTGATGTTTCATCGCGCTGCCGGAGGAACCCTATATACGGGGTTGAAGGATGAGCCCTTGGCGCGGTTGGACCTATCGCACGTGCTAGTCGATGACCGATGCATGCTCATCGGACGAACCGAATCGCCGCTGATTGACTTCGGCGTGAAACCTCACTCTTCGGACGCGCAAGCATTCTTTCAGCCGGACGGAACCAGCGTTTGCTTGGTCCGTGTGGTCTTGCCGGTGCGTTCGACCAGGTTGGACTAAGCACCCGCTTCTTCAGTCACTTTTCCTCCTCGTGTACGACCCTTGCCGTGATCAAAACCGCCGACCTGACAAAGAAGTACGGAGATGCTTTCGCGATCAAGGAGATCGATCTCGACCTGGAGGCGGGCGACCTTTTCGGATTCATCGGCCCCAACGGTGCTGGCAAAACAACGACGATGCGAATCATCGCGACGTTGCTGGAACCCAGTTGGGGAGAGGCCTATGTTTGCGACCACTCGGTCCACACCGCGCCGAAAGAGATTCGCCGACTGGTCGGATACATGCCCGACTTTTTCGGCGTCTATGACGACATGACGGTCGTGGAGTATCTCGAGTTCTTTGCGGCCGCGTATCGCATCAACGGAGAAAAGCGTCGCAGCCGAGTCAATGAAATGCTTGAGATTGTTGACCTCGAGTTCAAGCGTGACGCCTTCGCCAACACTCTCTCGCGCGGCCAGACGCAACGGCTTGGATTGGCGAGAACACTGCTTCATGATCCCCAGGTGTTGCTGTTGGATGAGCCGCTCTCGGGGCTCGATCCACGGGCAAGGATCGAAATGCGAAATTTGCTGCGCAAATTGGGTGAGATGGGCAAAACAATCATCGTCAGCAGCCACATTCTCCCCGAGTTGGCGGACGTTTGTAACAAAGTCGGGATCATTGATCGCGGTGAACTCAAACAGAACGCTGAAGTCACCGAGGTCATTCGGATGGTTCGCGAACACACGGTGCTCGTGATCCAACCGAATCGTCGTGAACAATTGGAGACGATTAGCCGCCTGTTGTCTGATCACCCGAAAGTTCAGGGCTGCGAACCCGGGGATGCTTCGATTCGGGTCGTGTTGAAGTCCGAGGTTGAGAACTACGGCGATCTAGCGAAACTTCTCATCCAAAACGACATCGATTTGAAACGCTTTAGCGAAGAGGAGTTGGACTTGGAGTCGGCATTCATGGCGCTGACAAAGGGAACAAGCACAAGGATGTAGTGCTTTCGGGTGACTGGCCAACCTTCGGCTTGCAGTGGCGAGGTTGGATGGAAGCGTGATACGATCAAAACGCTTTCAAGGACAGGATTTCTCATCCATGACATGCCATGACAACTGACCAGTGGTACATCAAGACGGCGAGCGGCAAACGCGGTCCTTATTCCACCGCCGATCTGCAGCGTTATGTCGACGCCGGCGCGATCCGACCCAATGTTGGCATCGGCGACGGTGAAGGGCGTTGGAAGGCGGCGGCTGCGATCGAAGGATTACAGTTTTCCGACGAGACGATTGCCAAGTTCAAAGCGGGAAAGCGCGTCTCGCGGTCACCCAATTCCGCTGAGAGCGGGATCATTCGTCGCGCCGATCGAGGCGATCAAGTCTCGGAGGAACAGCAGCGTCGGGCAAGCGAACTGGACGAGCGAGAAGCGTCGGTCCAGCATCGTGAGACCGAACTCGATCGTCGCGAACAAGCGTTGGGAGCGGGCAGAAGTGAACTCGATGCGCGTGCCGGGCAGCTCGATTCGTTGCGTGAGCAACTGGAGCAAGACGCGAAGGATCAACGGCAAGCGGCAGAGGAGCAACGACAAGCGGCAGAGGAGCAGCAGACGGCCGTTGAACGCGATCAGTCGCTCCTGGACCGAGAGCAGGCACTCGATGAGTCCGAGCAGTCGGTGCATCAGCGAGAGCAGATGCTCGGCGAACGCGAGCAGCGGCTGGAATCACGCGAAACGGAGATCGATCAAACGGAGGACGCGCTGAAGCAACGCGGTCAGGAACTCGATGATCGGGAGCAGACGCTTGAACAACGCCACGAGCTGCTCGAAAAACGGGAGCTTGCTCTCGAAGAAGGCGAGCAAGCGGCGGCTGAAGACCGAGAGCAACATCAATCAAGCGTCGAATCGCTTGAGCGACGTGAGGCGGCATGCAAAGAACGTGAACTCGAATTTGCAGAGCGGCAATCGGCGCTCGACGATCGCGATTCGGATTTGGATCAGCTGGGCGAAGAGCTGCAAGGACTCACCGAGGAACTTCAAGTCCGTGCCGACGCGCTCGACGCACGTGAGGAACAGTTGGCGACTCGAGAGCGTGAACTCGCCGATCAGCTCGAGCCGCTGACGGAGCGTGAGTCGGTCCTAAGCGAGCGGGAGCGGACACTCTCCGAACGCGAGGACCTGTTTGCGGCCAAAGAGAAGACGCTCGAGACGAGTGTCGATGCTGCCGCCGAAGCGGAGTCATTGCTGGAGAGAATCGACGAGTTAGAACTCCAGCTCGAACTGGCGAACAAAGAAACGCCTCTCGAAAGCGGTCATCCGCATGCCGACGCCGCGTTGGACACACGAGTCGAGGAGTTGGTCCGTCAGGAAACCGACTTTGTCGATCGCGTTGCAAAACTCGAAGCATCGGAAGCCGAGATTGAATCCGCCGCGGCCGCAAATCAAACACGCGGCGAAGAACTCGATCAACGGCAGACGAATCTTGATGAGCGTGATCGGGAAATGGAGGTCCAGGAAGCAGACTTTGAGCAACGTGAACAATCATTGCGCGAGCGTGAACAGAATCTCCAGCGCGACGAGGTCGCCTTGGAAGAGCAGGGAACGTTGCTGGCCGAACGCGAGAAAGAGATTGCCGGGCGTCATGAAGAGTTGATGCAGCGAAAGCTTGAAGTGGAACTTCAAACGAGCCCAGCAGGAGTTTCCACCGATGCGGACCTCGAAGTCCGTCGACTCCAGTCTTCGTTGACTCAGATCGAGACCGAGTTGGAAACGGTACGCCGTCAATTGGCTGAACGCGAGGACGAGCTATCATCGACGCGAGCCACTCTTGGGGCGTCGCGATCCAGTCGGGAGGAGCCCGGTGATGCAGGCGATGCGCGGTCGGAGAAGAATCGTTTGCTGGCCGAATTCGCTGAGCGACAGGAATCCCTGGCTCGGCGGGAAACCGAGCTCAATCGCCGTGAAGCCGAGCTGACCAAGCGAGAGCTTTCGATCATCGATGACCCGCCCGACGATTACGGCGAAGAGGGACCGTCCGGAGGCGCTCCTGAACCCGAACGCCAATCGGGTTTTGGCACACCGGTGAGCGGCCCGAGCCATCCTCCGATGGCGGTCGTCGAGACGCCGCGTACCTTCGGCGCCGGCACGGTGGAGCCGGCCAAGCAGTCGCCTTCGGTGCAGCCGGACTCGGACGCGGTCGCCGACGCCTCGAAACGCTTAGCCGAGTTCCGCAGCAGCATCTACGAGCAACGCTTCGGCCCGTGCGACGAGTACTTTCCCGACGACGATACGAAGATGCGTGTCGATGTTTCGGTGCACTTGCCAGGCGGATCGCGGGACTTTGCCACGATGGTCACCAATGGGATGAGTGACTATCCCATTCCGATGCCCAACGGACAGCGATCGGTGCGGGCCGAAATACTTCTGTATGTCACCCACATCGACGAGCTTGCGATCCGAATCATGCGTTCGGCGGCGAAGATTCCTTATCGCAAGAAGCAGGGTCTCTCCATCGGCACGACCGGCGAGCTGGGTGACCAAGAGTTGCTACGATCGTGCAACCAAAAAGATTGCGTTTACATGCTGCCGGTCGTGGAAGCCGATTCAAAGCCAATCGCCGCGAAGGAGCATTTGGGCGCTTCGATTCAGTTGTTTTGGCTCGTGACGATCACGCCGGCCGAAAGAAGGCTGATTGAGTCCAGCGGCATTCACCGTTTTCTCTCGCTGTTGGAGAAGAACAATCACGCGGTGTTCTTCGACATGACGCGCGACTGCTACGCCAAGCGTCGAAGTTGGTTTCGGCGTTAGTCGATCACGTCCTAGGTAATGCGACTTGCCGAAGCGTTGTTACCCGCCGGCAAGTCGGGTCACAAACAGTTCGAGTAGAAAGCGGTCGCGACCGTCGGCGCTATGGGTTCCCTTCAGTCGAAGGTCCGCGTCGAGCAGCCACGGTAGCAGGTGGTTTGCCTTGTCACGCTTCATCCGTTTCATATCGGCGACAGCACGGGGGATCTCGTGCGGGCGAAGTCCCGCTTTGCCGAGTGAGTCTTCGAGTGGACGCTTGCGTCCGGACTGCTCCGAGTGAACATGCGCGGCGGTTGCCAATCCGATCCGGCGAAGTGACCACGCGATCTGCGGCAGCAAGGCGATGGCTGGTTGCCCGCCAGAGATCAGCTTGTCGAGTTGGCGAATGGCTTCGGAGGCATTGCCCGATGCGATGGCTTCGGTGATTTGCCAAATGGTTTTTCCTTGCCATCCAGCAACCACTTCGCGGACGAGCGGTTCATCGATCGTTTCACCCGCGGCAAGGTAGAGCGAAAGTTTTGCGATTTCGGTGTCCAGGAAACCGATGTCATCGCCGAGCATTTCAACGAGGGTGTCTGCCGCGCCCGAGGCGAGCTTGCATTGATGTCGACCGGCGACAAACGATTGAAGAAACTTTCGGCGCGACCCCGCGGTGGCACCGGTCTTCTTTCCCGTTTCCCCGCTGCAGCAAACAAGAGTGTGCGACTTGTCGAGTGCCTTGTAGACCTTGGTGTTCGATGCGAGCGACTCCAGCTGCAACACCAAACGCGAAGACGTGCTTGGCTCGGCCAGGTATTTTTCGACTTCGCTGCGAAAGTTCGAAACGAACTTGTCGGCTTCGCGAATCACGACCGTCCGCTGTTCTCCCATATCGAACAACGACGCCGTCCGCAGTTCATCACGGACATCGGACCATCGCGCGGTTGGCCCCTCAACCGATAGAACGTCTGCATCACCGGTCAAACGCGATGTCACCCAACCCATCAGCGTCGAGTCTGCGCCGAAGAGACCGGCGACCGAATAGTCGATGGGACCTTCTGATTTGGCGGTCAAAAAATCAAATGCGTGTGATCGGCTCATGGAGTAAGACTATCGCGCGGCATGATCGGTCGGTAGGCAGGGCAAGGCGATGGATCGTTTGATGGCGGTCGGAGGCTTCTGGCGGCGTCGGTCCATCACACCCAAAACCGCATTTGAGACGCCCGCGACTTCACGCTTGGTCACCTTTTCTTGGCGCGTTTTTCAATCCAACTCTTGTACTCCCAACGCTCGCGCCATTGGTTGAGATAGGGTTGATAAGAAGGAGTGTCGACCCAGAAAGCGGGGTCGGGGTGGTCGGCAGCGACGGAACCCTCTGGATAGTCTTTTCCTTCGACGCTCCTCTCGACCGATGCGTACCAGGACGTCAGTTTCGCACGCATTCGGTCCGCGATCTCGGGATGTCGCTCGGCAAGGTTGATTGACTCGCCGGTGTCTTCAGCGAGGTGGTACAGTTCCCAGTTTGTGGGATATTGGTTTGTAAGAAGTTTCCAGTCGCCATCGACGAGCGCGGCTTTGTTGCGGTATCGGAAAGCGATTGGTTTTTTGCGCGGTCGGGCAGGGTCTTTGTCGAGCAATGCGACAAGGCTGACGCCGTCTCGCGGACGCGTTGCCAGCGGGTATTCGACTCCCGCAAGTTCGAGGATTGTCGGCAGCATATCCATCACGCTCGCTGGATAGTCGGTTTCACGAGGGTCGATTGTTCCGGGCCATTCGATGATGCCGGGCACCCGTAATCCGCCCTCGTAGACGAGTCCTTTGTTTCCGCGAAGGCCTCCGGTCGTTGGCGGCTCAATCTTTGGTAGACCGCCGTTGTCGCTGCAGTACCAAACAAGCGTTTGTCTTTCGATGCCGAGTTCACGCAGACGGCTTCGAAGCGCCCCAATGCTGCGGTCAAGCGCCACCAATTCGCCGTAGTGGTGCATCGACTTCTCATCCAGCTCCGCAAACAACGCATTGTCTTCTGCGGACGCCTTGAAGGGCGAGTGCGGAGTGCCGTACCAGATGACGGTAAGGAATGGTTTCTCTTGCTTGGACTGTGTTTCGATATGCTCAAGCGCGGCGTCGATGATCACTTCCGAGGAATCGCCATCAAAGTCTTCGAACGTCCCCATTCGGCTCAGCAACGGGTCGCGATCGTAGAAGTTGGTGACCGATAACCAGTGATCGAAGCCGAACAGTCCAGGGTGGAATCGATCCGAACGCAGGATTGGCACCCCCGGTCCGCGCAATCCGTTGAGATGCCACTTGCCGAAGTGGGCGGTTTGGTAGCCGGCCCGACGAAGCAACTCGGCGAGCGTCAACTCTTGACGGCGAAGCGCATAACCGTGCTCGGGAACGCCCGTGCGATAGCTCGCTCGTCCAGTCAAGACTGCCGCGCGCGTCGGCGAACAGACCGGGGCACCCGCATAGAAGCGATTGAACCTCAATCCTGACCCCGCCATCGCATCCAGCCGTGGCGTCTGCAACAACGGGTGTCCGTTGTAGCTCGTTTCACCCCACCCCTGATCATCGGCCATGACGAGGATGACGTTCGGACGCTCGCTCGCATCGGCAGCGGCGTCGAAAAAAGCGATGAAGACGAGCAAAAGAAGAAAGACGAGTGATTGCATGTTTTGACTCCGGTGAATCGTCCACACGCCGACCCCGCTGATCGGACCTCTGAAACCAAAGTCCGCAGGCGAGCAACGCAGACCATCGACCGTTTTGAAGCGGACGCGACCGTCGTGAGCAGAGACTCCGGCTGCAGAGTCGGTGCCAGGTTCACTCGGGCATGGAATAACGGGACGAGTTTAGCACAGACGGAGAGACGCACTGTGGGAGCGCGTCACCCATTGCCACGGGAATGAAACAACGCGGTTTGAGAGACGCTTGCTTGGAGCTTCACTCTCCACGATGGGAGGGGCGCGTTTTCGATCACCGTCTCCTGCAACGGAGAGTGAAGCCAATTGGCACTTCCAAGCGGCGCTAGCGGCTTCGCAGTCCTAGGATTTTCGCTCGAGGTGCCAGCCCTTGTGTTTCGATCGGCTGGTCCAAAAGGTACTTCCCGCGGTTGCCGGATTGGTCCGTCGCGTCGATTCGCAAGTAGATTTGGCGCGGCACCTTTGGGTCCGCGGGCCAGACGTAGAGACCGTCGTTTCGCAGACCGGAGACGATCGTCGACCAGGGACCCTGCAGCGACTCGCTGAAGGCGATCGAAACGGGGCGACTCATGAGGTTTTCGTCGTCGCAGTCATAGCGGATTTCGAGTGAGCCGGTTCGGTCGCCTTCGCCGTACCGGGCGGATGTGATTTTGACCCTCGGGGCCGTTTGATCGACGACGATCGCAATGTCCGGCGGATCACCGTCCAACGGTCGCGGACTGGCCAAGCCGTTGTTGCCGAGCACCACAACACGAAATCCGAAGACACCCTCACCTTTTGTTTCGATATCAAAGGGGCTGCGCTTGTCCGGATCGGCGCCCCAACGCTTCCACGTTTTTCCGCCGTCCAAGCTTCCATAGAGTTCGACGGCTTCCAGACCCGTTGCACCGACGGCTTCCAACTCATAGTCGAGGCTGAAGCGATTGGAGTTGCTGTAGCGAATCGGAAGATCGCGGAGCTGTTGAGCAAGATCAAACTTGTTTTGTAGGGCACGCGATTCCAGTTCCGCCCGGTCGGCCCGGTAACGACGCCGGTCTTCGGGCGTTTCACTCGGCGCGGGCGTTGGGATGGACTCGGCCGCGGGCTCGCTCGACGGCGTCGGCGCTTCGCTCATCGGTCGTAGCGCTTCGGCGAGCGTGCGAGATCGCTGTTGCGGTGCGGTTTCCGAAGGCGATGCCGGCGGGCGATCATTCACCGGCGCGGGGAGCTCCGCCGGCTTCGTGATGGGACCGGGTGTTGGGTTCGACGGGGGCGTTTCAGGAGTGACGGCTTGGTTCTTTGGCGCCGGCAGCGTTTGAAATTCGGAGGGGGCTTCGGCGGGCGGTGGTGCGGGGATCACTTCGATCCCATCGGGTGTAAGCTTCGCCGGCAATCCACCGGCAGGAAGTTGAGACGGTTTGGGTGATGTCGGTTCGCCACCCTGGGCGGAAGCCGGCTTCAGTTGCTGGTTGAGGAACAGGTTGTCGGGATGGTTGGGCCCATCGGCGAGTTGGGCGGGAACTTCGCCACCGTGCCGACGTGATGCATGAGTCGCGAAACCGGTGGAGGGGAAGGTTGAAGCGACCCGAGGTCGTTCGACCGTTTTCGCCTCCACCGAAACATGACCGAGCGAGTCCGTCGCGGTGACGTGAATCGAGAGCTTTCGCCAGTCTTCTCGGATGGGAATCTTGAATCTTCCGTCGCGATCAATCGACTGATTCGCGATCGTCCTCCATTGGCGATGGACGTCGGTCGCGTAAAGCAATCGAAGCGCCGCAACTTCGCTCGGGTCCGTCAGGCGAACGTTGCCGGTCAACGTTCCGCCGGTGTCAGCGGTGGCATTGAGGTCGATCTTTGGGCCAACGGAGTCGATCAGTACCCTTTGCTGAACGCTCAGTTCTTTCGGGTCGACAGGTACGTCGGCGGTTGCCAAGGCGAACCAGTGTTCCCCGTCTTCGGTCCCTTCAAAAACCAATTCGGTGGCGTGCGGCGCCTGTTCGGCACCGACCCGCCAAGTGACGCCTCGGTCCGTCGAAACGTACAGCCGGACGGTTTTGTCGGAAGACTTGGGGTCGGCGGTGAATGGGATTCTCAGTTTGCGCTGATTGAGCACCCGCAGATTGGAGGGCCGATGGTTGACTCTGTCGGTGAGGTCTTCGGCGACGGCTTCGGACACCAGAACCCCACAGAGTATCGCGATCGCGAGTTGACCGAGTGCTTTCATGGGACCGGTAGGAGTTTGCGAAACGAGAAAACCTCGTATTCGGATTCGGCAAACCATGTCGTGATTCTTGACGAGGAACTTCCCAAACGAGTTTCCCGGATGTTTCACGACTCAGCGGCGCGAATGGGCGATCCGGATCGCTCGCGTTCCGCTTCGCAGACGGAGCCTCCAGGACTAAATTGGATGAACCATGAATCAGTACCATTACGACGTGATAGTCATCGGCGCCGGCCACGCCGGCACGGAGGCCGCCGCCGCGGCCGCCCGGCTGGGAGCGCGAACGGTGTTGCTCACAACCAATCTCGACACCGTCGGCCAGATGTCTTGCAATCCCGCGATCGGCGGCGTGGCCAAGGGCCAGATCGTCCGAGAAGTCGACGCGTTGGGCGGTTTGATGGGCGAAGCGATCGACGCGACCGGCATTCAGTTTCGTTTGTTGAATTGCCGCAAGGGTCCGGCGATGCACAGCCCACGAGCCCAGGCCGACAAGAAGGCCTACCAGCAGTTCATCAAGCACCGCATCGAGTTGCAGGCCCATCTCGATTTGCGGCAAGAGACCGTCGAAGATCTGTTGACCGAAAGTGTGGCTGACGATGGCGACCTGCTGGAGCACCGCGTCTTGGGCGTCCGCGTTCGTGGCGACGCGGAATACCGCGCACCGACGGTCATCCTGACGACCGGGACCTTTCTTTCGGCGGTCATGCACACAGGCGGTTCCAAGACAGCCGGCGGACGCGCCGGCGAGGGGACGACGTCGGGCATCAGCGGCGCGCTGAACCGGTTGGGTTTTTCGATGGATCGATTCAAGACCGGAACACCGGCGCGCTTGAATCGAAGAACGATTGATTACTCAAGCCTGGAAGAACAGCCGGGCGATGAAACGCCGCAGCCGTTCTCGTTTTTGAATGATTCAATCTCGGTCGATCAGGTCGCGTGTCACATCGCGATGACGAACGAAGCCGTCCACGACTTGATCCGCGCCAACCTTCATCGCGCGCCGATGTATAGCGGTGAAATTCAATCGCGCGGGCCACGCTACTGTCCCTCGATCGAAGACAAGGTGGTGCGATTCGCCGACAAGTCTTCGCACCAGCTGTTTCTCGAGCCAGAGGGTCATCACACCGAGGAGATTTACGTCAACGGCATCTCGACCAGTCTTCCACGCGATGTCCAGGACGAAATGTTCCGGCGAATCCCTGGCTTGGAGAGGGCCGCCATCATGCGCTACGGTTATGCCGTCGAGTACGACTATTGTCCGCCGACTCAATTGTGGCCGTACTTGGAGTCCAAGCGAGTGGGCGGTTTATTCTTCGCCGGACAGATTAACGGGACCACGGGATACGAGGAGGCGGCCGGACAGGGACTGATCGCGGGACTGAACGCGGCGCGCAAAGTCGCTGGAGAGTCGACTTGGTTGCCGACCCGGGACCAGGCTTACATCGGTGTATTGGTCGATGATCTGGTGACCAGCGGTACCGATGAGCCGTATCGAATGTTTACCAGTCGTGCGGAGTATCGGTTGCTGCTTCGACAAGACAACGCCGATCGGCGCTTGACAGCGGACGCCGATCGTCTCGGCTTGATCGATGCTGGGCGAAGAGAACGCTTTGAGGAGAAGCGACGCGATATCGAGCGGGCCCAACGACTCTTGAACGAGGTTCGGGTGACAACCGCAAAGGGTGACGTGCGCGGTGATGTCTACTTGCGGAGGCCGGAAGTCGATTGGTCGGTGATGTGCGGGATCGTCCCCGAACTGGCGAGTATCGGTGATCAGGCGGCTCAGCAAGTCGTTTACGACATCAAGTACGAAGGCTATGTGAGCCGTCAGCGCGACGAAGTCGAACGCCAACAACGAATGCTTAAAAAGAAGATCCCGTCTTCATTTGACTATGCCACCATCACCGCGCTGCGCACCGAGGCACGCGAAAAGCTGAGTGAGATTCGGCCATTGACGCTGCACCAGGCGCAGCGAATCAGCGGGATCACGCCGGCCGACATCGCGCTTGTTTTGGCGTATCTCGAGGCGCCGTCACGTTGAACCGAACTCCATGGGCAAGAGCGTGGGGTTGGCGGCTAGCCACGAAGTGCAAGGCGCG
>JBCBLJ010000351.1:0-8153 GCA_038520195.1 Planctomycetota bacterium | reverse complement strand
GTATTTGTCGTTTCAGTCGGGAGAGTGACGCATGTGCCGGCGTCTTATTGGAACGCCTGCGCGTGCTTTGAGCCGAATACGATCCTGGAATGACATCGTGCAGGAATCCCCTGAAACTCGAGAGAGCCTTCTTATTCGGCTTCGCGATCCCCGCGACCGAGACGCCTGGGATCGTTTCATCAGCATCTATCGTCCTTTGGTCTATCGCATCGCACGGGTGCGCGGTGTGGGAGAAACCGACGCGCAGGATTTGACGCAGAACGTCTTGCTGTCGGTCAGCCAAGCGATAGCCGATTGGACGCCGCGGGAAGGAACGCGATTTCGACATTGGTTGGCTCGCGTCGCAAAAAACGCCGCCATCAATTCGCTCGCGAGACAGCCCAAGGACCGGGCACGAGGTGGTTCCGGATACTCGGCCGCCCTGGCCGAAGTTGCCAACCCCGAGATCGAGCAACTCTATGAACTTGAGTACCGTCGTCAGCTCTATCGCCGAGCCGCCGAAATTGTGCGTAACCGCGCCGACGAAAATACCTGGCTTGCGTTTTCACTCACCATGATCGATGGGCAGAGCGCCGACGAAGCGGCGACGAGGCTACAGATGTCGGTCGGGAATGTGTACGCCGCGCGCAGCCGAATGGTGCGACGGTTGCGTGATCAAGTGCGTGAGTTGGAAGACAGCGTTGACGGCCCCGTTCCGATGTCGACAGGAGACCGCTGCGATGAAGACTGAATCATCCGACCCTTGTGACCAGCAAAGCATCGAGCAGTTTCTGTCGGGATACCTTGCCATCGAAGACGAAGCCGTTCTGGTACGACACATCGAACGGTGCCCAGACTGCCGTGAGCGAATGGACCGCCAAGCGGCGGGTAACGAGACATGGGATTCGGCTCGCGCGTTCTTGGTGGACGACGACGACGATCCAATTCGTCTGAGCGGTTTGATCGAACTCGAAGTGGACGCCGAGACGGGCGGTCAGGAACTGATCAGCGCTTCGGCCCAGGTCACAAACGTGTTGGAGACGCTGTCGCCGACCGATGACCCGCAGATGCTCGGTCGACTTGGACCGTACGAAGTCTCTGGAGTGATCGGTGCTGGCGGCATGGGCGTGGTACTCAAAGGGCAGGATCGCTCGCTCGATCGCGTCGTTGCCATCAAGATTCTAGCGCCGCACCTGGCCACCAGCGGCGCCGCACGAAAGCGCTTCGCACGGGAAGCCAAAGCGGCGGCCGCCGTTCTGCACCCGAATGTGATGCCCATTCACGGTGTGATGAACGGCGGCCCGCTGCCATACCTGGTGATGCCGTACATGCGCGGCGCATCGCTGCAAAAGCGGATTGATGACCAAGGAACGCTCAGCTTGATTGAAATCCTACGCGTCGGCTCGCAGGTCGCCGGTGGTTTGGCCGCCGCTCACACACTGGGCCTCGTGCATCGCGACATCAAGCCCGCCAACATCATGCTCGCCGATGGGCTCGAGCAAGTCGCGATCACCGATTTCGGACTGGCGCGTGCCGTCGATGACGCGACGATGACGCGCAGCGGAGTGATCGCCGGCACGCCGCAGTACATGTCCCCCGAGCAGGCCCGCGGCGAGGCAATCGACGCGAGGAGCGATCTGTTTTCACTCGGCAGCTTGATCTACGCGATGTGCACCGGCCACTCGCCGTTTCGCGCCGAAACCAGCTTCGGGGTCTTGCGACGCATCACCGAAGAATCGCCGCGGATGATCCGAGAATGCAATCCCGAGATCCCCGATTGGCTGGGCACACTCGTTCGTCGTCTCCACCGCAAAGACCCCGACGAACGAGTCCAAACGGCGCGCGAAGTCGAACAGCTTCTCAATCAATGCCTGGCGCATGTCGAGCAACCCGAATCCTGTCCGCTTCCTGAGTCACTCCGATCACACGATCGGCTTTCCGCATTCAAGGTTTCTTCAGTTTCGCTGCTGGTAGTCACCGGACTATTGCTGGTGTTCGCCGTCTCTTGGCCAAGCCTCGTTGGCAACTGGAACAACGAACCACGCGCCGAAGACGGTGGACAATCGGACGTTGCTTCGTCGCACACTCATCCAGCACCGGCTGAAGACGCCACCGACGTCGAGCCACTTCCCGAGCCCGCAACCGGTTCGGAAGTGCCGGGTGCGCTCGATGAAACCATCGAAACGATCACGTTCGAACTTGAAAGCGATCTCGCCCTACTCGAGACCCTCCTTCCGGAAATTGACTCGTTAGAAACGGAACTGAGTCTCGAGTTTCCTTACGCCGACGAAGAAACTCGGCAGTCAACTACCCTTGGAGAGGACCAGTGAAACACTCAACCATCCATCTGAGTCTGCTGCTCGTTGCGGCAACGTGCATTGGGTCCAGCGCCCTGGCGCAATCCGGCGCGACAGCGGCGCAACCGCCGGGGCAATTGTTCTCTTCTTCCACCAGCGTTCAAGAATTGCATTCCGTCGACCTCAACCCGCGATTCCCCGCTGAACTCGCCGAGTCCACTCTGAAGAAGCTGTTCCCCACCACGGTGTTCTCCTCCGATACCGTTAGTAACACGTTGTACTTTCGGTGCAACGAGAAGCAGCGAGCCGAGATCGAAGCCTTCGTCGAGCGAGCCGACCGAAAGGCCCAGAAGGCCGAACTGGAGAAGGAGGCCATCTTCCAAGACCGTCAGAATCGCCAGCTTGCGCAAGCGATGAGCGAGCAAGCCGCGATGAGGGAATTGCGAGACGTTCGAATTCTCCAGACCAAGCACGTCGCTGCGATTGAGCTTCACCGAGTCGTTCAGGAACTCGGAATGCTCCAAAATGTTAACGTCAGCGCGACGGGAGACTCACTCGTCCTCAGCGGTTCGGAGCCGGCGGAACTCGATCGAATCGCGGAGCTAGCGATGAAACTCGATGTGCCACCGAAGAGTGCAACACTGTTCGGGGGCGGCCGGCTTCCTCAGAGCCCAGCCGTACGTGCCACGGAATCCCGACTCGGGGCTCTACCGCGCCGCGCAAGGAACTCGACGAACAACCCCTTGCTTCCGGCCGCTAGCGGAACTCTCGAGGACGAGGAAAAAGCCTTTCGCGCCAAACAGTCCTACCTCCGAAAGCAAATTGAGCTTCAAAGGCAAAAGCTCGAAATGCTTGAGCGGCGGCTCGAGGAACGTGAACTGGCCGCGAAGAAGTACTTTTCTGCGGCCAAGGCGAACAGAAACCCGAAGAAGACGCCCCCGGCTAACTCTCAATTCGGACTCTTAGGAGAGACCGAAATCCAAGTCAATCCGGAACTCGGCACGATCATCATGCGGGGAAAGAAGGACGACGTCGAAACGGTTACCGAGTTGATCGAAGAGATCACAGAGCAGGCGAGCAAGAACGCCACCGTCATCACCGAATCGCCCGAGAAAGTAGTCGAAGAGATGCTGCCGCCTGAGTCGCGTTAGTCATCCATCGGCCGCTGGATAGTTTGTCCAGATGAACCGGCGGCGAAGTGAACGAGTCGCCGCCTATCGAACGCCGTCAAAGAGCGCCGACCCGATTCGAACCATCGTCGCACCCGCGGCGATGGCCTCGGGAAAATCGGCGGTCATTCCCATCGAGAGTTCCGCCAATGGTGTGCCGGATTCATCCTGGATGCGATCCCGCAACACTCTTACTTGCTCAAATTGGTTCCCGGCTTCCGCGGCACTTGTGCCCAACCCGGCCATCGCCATCAAGCCGCGAATACGGACGTTCTCATACTCCGGTCGCAGCAATTCCCTTAGCGAATCTGGCATCAGTCCGGTCTTACTCTCATCACCGCTGATGTTTATTTCGAGCAAGACCTCCGCAACGAACTGTTGCTTCGCGGCTTCGTCGTCAATCGCGCGGAGAAGCCGCTCGCTGTCGACCGAGTGAATCAGCGGCTGGAGCTTGAGTGTGCGACGTAGCTTGTTCGTTTGAAGGTGACCAATAACGTGCCACTGGATTCCTTCGCAGTCGCTTAGTTCTTCGGCCTTCTTCCACAACATTTGTGGCCGGTTTTCTCCCAACTCCTTGCAGCCCGCGTCCACCAACGGTCTCGCGGTTGCGGCATCGACATATTTGGTGACGCCGATCACGTGGATGCTACTTGGGTCTCGCCCAGCACTCTCGGCTGCCTCGACGACGCGGCGCTGAGTTTGTTGCCAATTCTCCGCGATCCTCTCGGAGACTTGTTCACTTTGCATTGCGATTGATCCTCTTCATCATCGGCTCATTCATCATCGACAGTGATCAAGTCTTCGAAGGATTCTGTCGAGGCGTCAAATCGCGCGACATAGAAATCGGCAATCATCTGCCTGCCGAAGAACGTGCGAGGCTTCGCAGCGGACATGGATCGATAAAGAATCCATTGCTCCTTACCGACTTGAACTCGAAACGCGGCGGCAGCGTCGGCGCCCACAATTCGCAAATCCTCGGCGACGGTCAGTTGACGCCAAGTCCGCTTCTTTCGGAAACGGGCCCTTGCAAAATCAAACCAAAGCGGAACATACAGCTGACGTCTTCCTCGCGACGTAATCGACAGTCGACCATCGCTCGTTTTTCCGATCACCGTTTGCGTCCCGCCATTTCGCCATTCATGTGCTGAAAGCGGAAGCACCATCGACAAGCGCTTCTCATCGTGAAGAAATAGCTCTGACGTCTCCGTCTCGCAGTCGCAATCAATCGATCCAGCCAACGGCACCGACATCCGATACTCAGTCACTTCAGAGGCAGGACGTTTTGAAGCCGTTCCTCTCACCAGGGCATCGGCGAACAGGCAACACCGATCCTCGCGAATCACCATGAACTGCCGCTGGAGCACGTAACCCGCGCTCATCGGCTGTTCGATTTCGAGGTAGTGGACGTCATCGTCGGTGTACTCGCAGGTCGAAACCCAGTCGCCGCGCGCGGTCAATGTCGTCCCGCCCGCGATGATCTCGGTTTCGATGTCGCCGCTGATCACGACGCTCTTGCCAGCGATCAATTCGAGCTGTGAATTGCCTTGTCCGTAGCTCAAAAACATCCGCCCACGACGGACATCCCACTCCGGCAGCAAGCAAGCAAGACCGGCGTCCTCGTCGTGCAAGATGGACTCGGGAAGACTGACCTGCCAAGCCAAGCGACCCGATGTCCGAGTGATGCCGACGGCGGATTTGATCGCGGGCGCGAGCGCATCGGGTTCCGATTCGGCCGCCCGCATCAACAGCCCGTCGCCGCCGCCATCGTCCCAACTTTCGGCCTGCGTCTCACAAAAGACCGAACTGCCGTCGCGGCGAGTCATCGCGGTGACCCAAGTCGCCAACTCGACCACCGGTTCATCATCGGACTCACGCCACCCATCACTGCGTCCTAATTCGCCTTCTCGATCCATCGCACGCATGATCATTCGGCATCGGAGCAATGACGCGAGCACAAGCCGCATTTGCTTTGGCGTTTGAAGCGCAAAGGAAACCGATCGCTCACCATCATCGAGCCACTCGGACAGGACTTCGAGGGAAGGTTTGCGCAGCCGCCGGCACGACGGAAGGGCATTCAGTCGCCAGGCCAGCGTCAAGCCCAACTCGGCCGCCGCGATCAACCGGAGGGACGGGTCGGAAGAAGATCGCAGAACTCGCTCGCGAAAGCCCTGGGCCGCACCGAGCAGATCCCACCATCGACCTTCCCCAAGATCGTCCATCAAGCGTGGCATCGCGGCGGTCCAAACCAAAGCCTCCCAGGCATCACTCAGCACGCCGATGCCGCCGCCAACTCGATCCTGAAACTCGAGCAAAGGCTCCGTGAATCCGTCCGCGGGTCGATCCTTTCTCGGAACCTTTGATCCACCGGCGAGTCGCGTGAGTTGCTCGACGAGTGGGTCTTCGCATTCACTACCGAATGCCGATAAAAAGCCCCAACGGTAAACGGCCCCGCCACGCGCTGATGCGCCAAAGACTGCCGACGGCGGCAGCGCCTTGTCGCGAGCGAGGATCGTCGTGCGCAGTCCCGACCACTGGTTGGCCAGCGAACGCGCGTCGCCAGAGCGCGGCCTCGAACGCTTCGGCTGAGTCGCAATCGGAGCATCGAGCGAGGTTTTTCCGGATTGTCGACGCTTGGGGGACATGCGAAACTATGGACAGTGGATGTGGCCGATTCAAGACGATGTGTTCGCTCCACCTTACCTCTGCCACCGGTTCTACGCACCCAGTGATTGCCATGACTGTTTGTCGCCTGCCACTACTTGTTCTCATGATCGGATTGTCGATCGGGATCTCCGGTTGCAATACCTCGGACGAATCGGGTTCCGGCGCGACGAGTGAGACATCCGATTCTTCCAAGCAACCGGCAGAGGAAGGCGGCTCAGCCACATCGGTCGCAACCGACTCGGAGGGTGCCGGCGCAGAGGCAGTTTCGGGCGATGCAGGGACGACTGAGATGCCGGAATCTGAAGGCTTGCGTGAACTGCCGTCGGCCAGCGGGTCCGAAACGGAAGACCCCGAGAGTGTGGCATCGGCTTGGGAGGACATCGATTTTGATTTGCCGAAGAAGAAGGCGATCGCCGCGTTCTTGGATCCCCCCAAAGCCAAGTCACTTTCAAAGTCCGGCCGGCTGTGGGTCGACCGGACAACCAATCGCGTTTACGTTGACGGCTACGTGACGCTTCGCCAAGGTCCGTTGGAAATGTTCGCCTGTCCGGTGGGCACCAAAGAACACGAATCCATCGTCGCCGCTATCGCCGAATCAAGCGAAGTGCATGCCGCGTTGCTTGCGATAGAAGCAACTCCGGGAGCCCCCGTTCGCTATCGCCCCGAGTTCTCACCTCCGACGGGAGAAGTCATTCGGGTGTGGGTTTGCTGGTACGACGAGGAAGGTCAATTCCAAACGGTCGATGGCCGCAGCTGGGTGCGAGAGATTGAGTCGAAGAAAGAACTTTCGGCCGAGTGGGTTTTTGCTGGAAGTGGGTTTTGGGAAGATCCCGAGGATAAACGCGAATACTATCGCGCCGACTCCGGTGACATGATCTGCGTCTCCAACTTCGCCAGCGCGATGCTCGATGTTTCGGTCGAAAGCAGCGCCGAGGGTGACCTGCTTCTCTACGAACCATTCTCCGACCGAATTCCGCCGCGCGAGACGCCGGTACGTCTAGTCTTGGCTCCCGTGGCGCAGTCCGACGATGGCTCGACGACCGAGCCCGACGCGCCAGTTGAAAGCGATGTTCCCCGCGCCTTGTCGAACGAAACGAGCGGATAGCGATCGGCCTCGCAAAAAAGAATCATCTTTTTTGTGAGGGAGTCTCTGATTATTCGACGTCGAAGCCGAGCCAGTCGGCCTTCCCTCGCCCCCGACATTGGGTGTGTCACATTTGACAAAGCTCCCTTTCGGTGGATTGGCTGCAATCGTCACCACCTGACCTCTGCACGGCTGTACGGCCCAGCGAGTGTCCAAATCACTCTGTTGCTTCAAAACAGCAACCTACGTTTCTTTGGCGTCGGTCTCCCCCCACAGACCGGTCAAGAACCCGGAGTGTTTCATGGGCCACATCAAGCAGTTTTTCTCGCGGGCGTTTAGTCCGGACATTGCGATATTTGGTACCGCCATTTTCTTCTTGGTGGTGATGCATCAAATGGCATTCGAGGATCGGTTTGTCTTGATCCTCTACTTCCTTGTTGCTGTGGGAGCGTCATATGCGCTCGTGCGGCGCCGCGCACTTGGGCTCGCCACAGCAATCGTCGCTGTCGTCGCTTCAACGATGTTCGCGCAGGCCTACTACAGCGCGCGGCCGACAAACTGGAACCCGATTTTCGATTCGATCCGCGACATGGTCGCGCTCGGCGCCGTGTTGTATCTGACGGTCCGCGTGCTACTGGCCAGCTATCGACTGCAGCGAGAAGAAAAACGGCGTTCCCTGCAAAACCAGATTCAAGAGCAGCTCGTTGCAATGCGAGCCCAGGCGCTGAGACAAACTTCTCACGAAGTTCGAACACCTCTGTCGACGATCACCGCCATTAGCGAGACCTTGCTGGATGGCAGCACCGGCGAGCTCAACGAGGCTCAGCAAGAGTTCGTTCAGGACATCGACGACTCCGCTCAGCATCTTCTGGCTCTCGTCAACGACATTCTGGATTACGCAAAAGCAGAAGCAGGCATGATTCGCCTTGCACCGCAGCCCGTCGCACTCGCTGAATTGGT
>JBCBLJ010000783.1:0-3935 GCA_038520195.1 Planctomycetota bacterium | reverse complement strand
GGTTCGTCCCTGCTTCGGTCGCCCGCTTCAGTAGCAGCAAACCGGTGGCGAAAAGCACGCTCGCCAGAAACGGAAACAGCAGGTGAAGTGAATCGGTCGGCACGGATGACTCGCTGAGTGGGCGAATCATCTTATCGGACCACCGGGATTCGGCGACCCCGCCTGAGCGTCTGGTTCTGGCCTTCGAATAGACTTGCCGCCTCGCGGAAGCTCTACGCCTCGTAGAGGCCCTACGCGTCGCGGAAGCTCTACGCGTCGGCGACGCCTCTCCGATCTGGAGGCGTCGCGCACTTCCGATGACGTGGCCCTCGGCAACGCCGTTGTAGACACGCGTTTTCAGCTAACGCGGCCTAATAGAAGTTGTACTTCGCGTTGTTGGGGTCGAAGTCGTTGTCGGTGAGGCCGACGTTGAGCTTGAGGTTGAGGTAGTTGTACTCCTCGAGCACCTCGAGTGGGCCGTTGGGTTGCTTGGGCCAGTCGTAGGCGATGTAGCGAATCGGAATATTCAGCTCGTTGTCCATGTAGACCTTCGCTTTGTAGAACAGCAAGTCCGGTCGCTTGGTCGGCTGCGTCACCGTCAACACGCTGCAGGGCCGCTTGTTGAGCGTCGCGGTGCCCAGTTCCGATTGAACATCCGGAAGCGAGCGAGCCTGTTCCCCGCGCTGAATGAGTTTCACGAGCATGTTTTCGATGCCGATGTCGGTCATCGGATAACGTTGTCCCTTCATCGCAAGACTGCCGGTCGGCGGGAGCTTGACCGTTGGCAGGAAGCGGCCCTTGAGTCCGCCTTCGTGGGCGATCAACTTGTTGTTGTTCTGACCCTCGACGTACAAAACTTCGCGGCCCCGGACGGCGGCGGGCTTGATGAATGACAAATAGACCGAGAGCGGCTGCGTGATCTGGCCTTCGCTGATTTTTCGGCAACGAATCTTCGCCGACATGTATTCGTGCGGGCCGAGCACGCCGTCGACACGTTCCCGCTTGATCAACAGAGCGGTGTAGTCTCGAACCTGCTCGCGGCAAGTCAATAGACTCTTGCGGGCGCGTGCCAACGCGTCATCCAGAGGCTTGGGCGCCGGTGGCAGTGCGTTCGCAACGCTTGCGTTAGCGATCCTGGCTTCCGGGTCCACACGGTGGACGGGTTCGACCAGATTCGGTGACTTTGCGGAGACCGTTTCCGCGGTGGCGACCGCGGAGAGCGTGCCCAACAGGGCGATGAATTGGCGTCGTTGCATCGATAGCCTTCCTTGCTCGCATGAGAGGACCAAAACCCTTTTGGCCATGTCGTGTTCTATCGCCTCGTGTCGACTCTGTTTTTGAAAAGTTCCTGTTGCAAGCAATCAATCGGAGCAACCGCGCCAGACCCGAATAGAGGGATCGACCGATTCAGGTCCGTCAAATTCCGCCGTTTCGAAGAGTGAGCCCACACGCACGATTCTCTTTTGACGAAGTCCGCGACAATTTTCCAGATGGATTCAGGTGCGCGCAGCGGCAGCGCTCGGCAATTTCGCTCCGCTCGGTTTGATCGCGTCCTCTCAGGCGAGATTCGCCCCCCGTTAGCGAGCGGCTGTTTGCGAGATACGATGCTGTAACTTCGCACCAATACTTTCATCGACAAGCAAACGATATGTCCGGACGACCGAACGCCGCTCCACCGCCCGAACCGTCGACGATCCCCGAAAACGGTTGGCACTGCAGCCATTTCTTTTACCGTTTCCGACGTGAAGCGATGTCATCGGGGCTTTCCCAAGACTGCCAACGGGCGTTTACCGAAGCGCTTCATCCCGAGGCGGCACCGGAACGTCTCGCCAACTACTGGATCAGCGGTCATGAAGCCGACTTTGGCGTGATGGTCATGGATCCAGACCCAGCCAAAGTCGACCACGTGCATCAGTCGATCCTCGCGCCGCCGCTGGGTCAGTACATCGAACCGGTCTGGTCCTTTGTTTCGATCAGCGAAGTCAGCGAGTATGTTCCCACGATCGAGCGCTACCGAGACCGTCTGATCTCCGAAGGCGCCGAACCGGGTTCCGATGCTCTGAAGGCAAAAGTCTCGGCCTACGAGCGACGGCTCCCCATGATGAACGAACAGCGACTCCGGCCCGAGTTTCCGGACTGGCCTGCGGCGTGCTTTTACCCCATGAACAAGAGTCGTGTTCCGGGAGCCAATTGGTTCACGGAGTCGTTTAGCGAACGAAACCGCATGATGGCCGAGCACGCACAGAGTGGAATCGCGTTCGCCGGTCGCGTGTCACAATTGATCACCGTCGGCGTTGGGTTAGATGATTGGGAATGGATGGTGACGCTTTGGGCTCGCAATCCAGATTATCTCAAAGAGATCGTCTACAAGATGCGTTTCGACGTTGCCAGCGCCCGCTACGCTGAGTTTGGCAAGTTCTATGCAGGCTACAAGAGCAACGCGGAAGAGATCCTGCAACACTGTCGAGTCGTGTAGTCCATTCGAGTGGCCTGGCGACACAAAAAGAAGACATGCCGGTCGTCGGAGGCGACCGGCATGTCACACAGCGACACGTGACTACTTGGCGGCGAACGGTAGCCCTTCGGCCAACGGAAGTAGCGGTGCGTCGATCGGGGTCTTGGCGAGCGAGTTGGTGTAATTGCTCATCACCTTTGCGGCGACGCACGCGACGACATCCAACGCTTGGGCGCGGGTGTATCCGGCGTCCAAGAACTGCTGAAAGTCCGTGGGGCTCACCTCACCGCGTTTGGAGTAGACCAGAATCGCAAAGTTGCGAAGCGAGTTGAGTTTGGGCTCGTTCATCGCCTTTCGCATACGCACCTGTTCCATTACATCCATCGGCGTCTTGAAGAACATCTTTCCGGCCATCGTGTGTCCGGCAGTGCAGTATTCGCACTTGTTCTCGACGGCGATCGCCATCTGCACCACGTTGATCTCCGCTTGGTTGAGATTGGCGGACGCCTTCAAGTGGTTCTGGACATCCACGTAACTTCGCAGCAAAGACGGTGAATTCGCCATCGCCTTGGCAAGGTTCGGCACGAATCCGAAATTGGTTTCGTAGAACTCGTAGACGTCCTCTACCCCGGCCGGAGGTTGCTGGTGCAACTTAAATCCGGACGACGTTAGAGTCACCGTTGGATTCTCCGCAAACGCGACACCCATACAAAACAGTGCCGCGGCGGTCAGTGTGAAACTTCGAAACAACATCTTTCTCTCCTGGGAGACACAAACGGGGAAAGCTAAAAGCGAACAGTGATCGGCAAAAGATTCGTTTTTGAATACGCGTTCAAAAACGAAGCAAAATAAAATCCTGACTTGCCGCTAAGCCAACGAGGCCTGTGTGCGGCGGCCATTTTCAACAGCGACATTCTGCTGCGGACTCATGACGAGAAACGACAGATGGTGCCGGCAGTGCCACAGGTGAAACGAGACGGAATGCGGTGCGGATGATTCCAGGCGTTGGACGGCATCCTTCAGTCGTTGAATTCCTTCCCCGTCATCGACGGGCTCTTTCTGGGGCAAGACCGTGGGCATCCGCAGCCCAAACAGTCTGCCGACCTTGCCGAGAAAGGTCAGGCGCAGAAACGAACCAAAGAACAAACGCTGAACGAAGCGAGGCAGCAGATGCGAGAGTCGACCGGACATCAAGTCGATCGACTCGCTGAGATGGTTGCAAATCTGTCCGAGAGACCAACGTCCGGTGGGTTGGTATCCCGATGCATGAAGGCTTTCAATGTACTGAAGTGCTTCGTCGAATGACTGGAACCTGGGAAGGGTTTTTGATTTCATGACTCGAGTTCCTAGCGAGGCTTCCGTGAACAGGACGTTCGAAGGATAGAAACCGGCCGGGGTGAGTCCAAATCCTGATCAGGGAAGCGCGGGGATTTTTCCGTGATTGACGATTGGCATCCGAGCCATGTTTTCAAAGAACCGCTTCGACGTGGCATCCGAAGGG
>JBCBLJ010000163.1:0-12818 GCA_038520195.1 Planctomycetota bacterium | reverse complement strand
TCAATGGCTTCTCTTAGGCTCAGGCTGCCAGGCCTGAAGTTGTTATCGGTTTCATCGACGAGCGTGCTGACGACCAGTTCACTAGGAACCTGAACTTCAAAGGCGCCGATATCAACGACCCGAGTCGCAATACCGGAAAGACGATCAAAGCCTTGACCACGTTGATCGAATGTCAGCGGATTCCCATCCACATCGGGCAGCAGACCGAAGTTCTCGAACCAAGAGACGGTGTTGCCCTCCGTTGATGAAGCGGTGAGCACATCAAGATCGCCGTCGCCATCGAGATCGGCGGAAGAGATTCTGCGGGCGCCCGCGAGCCCCGATCCAAAGCGCCGCGCGGTGAAGTTCTCAGTCCCGTCATTGACATGCAGCACGAGCTCGCCATTGCCGGTCGCGGAGCTCAGCACGTCGATGTCGCCGTCGCCGTCGTAGTCAGCGGCCAACACGGCAAACGTTCCGCGATCGCTCGTCGAAATCACCTGTTCGGTGAAGTTCTCGTTGCCGTCGTTCTCGTACCAGGCGATCTTGCTGTCCTGATTCGAGGCACTGAGCACATCAGTGTCGCCGTCGCCATCCACATCAATGGCAAACACGCCTCGGCCGCCGTTCGCGGAGGTCGAAATCACGCGTTCCTGGAAAGTCAGCTCACCCTGATTCTCGAACCAGGCGATCTTGTCGTCGTTCCGCGACGCGGTGACGACGTCGATGTCGCCATCGGAATCCACATCGGCCCCAAAGACGCTTTGGCCAAAGCTAGCGCGACCGACGGGTCGCACCGAGAAGTTTTGCGTGCCGTTGTTCTCCAGCACCGACACGTTGTTGCCGGAGGTCGAGTTGGTGATCGCGAGGATGTCTTGATCACCGTCGCCATCGACATCCGAGACAAACAGGCTCTCGACCCTCAAGACGGCGCCGGCGGCAGAGACGCTTCGGCGAGTAAAGTTCCCGTTGCCGTCGTTCTCGTGCCAAAAGATTCCACGGTCCGTGACATTGTTCTGGAAATTGGTCGCAGAGACCACATCGACATCGCCATCGCCGTCGAGGTCGGCCGCGATCGACGCCGAAACTCTCCCATCGAAAGTGTCAATGGAATTCTCGGTGAAGTTCTCGGCCCCATCGTTCTCGTGCCAAACAAGGTCGTTGCCGCGCGACGAAATCACGTCCACGCGACCGTCGCCGTTGATGTCGGCGGCGGACACGCTACTGGCGCCCGTCTCTGAATCGGAGACCACTTGCTGTTCAATGAAGAGCCCACTGGTCGGCGCCCCTGCATCAATCGCGGGACTTCCGGAAAGCAACGCGTGTGTTGGTGTCGGGCCGCCATTGTCGGCGAGCTCGGCCAACAACGGATCCGTGTCACGAAGGTCACCAGGGGCGGCATCATGAGCGGCAAGTCCTTCCGGAGTGTCGTCGAGGAGATTGTGCCCTAGAGAGACGATTGAAAGTCCGGGAAGGCCAGCGTCGTTGGCTTGTGCGGTGATACTGCGAAGATTAGTCCCGTTGGAGAAAAGAGTGTTTTGATACTCGATCAACGTCGGGCCGTTGTTTGCGACAACTTCAATCCCGTCTCCTGCATTATTCGCGATGGTGACGCTGTTTAGCGAAAGCTTGTCTTCGTCGCTCGACGTGTTGAAAACACTTATTCCTGTCGTCGCATTTCCACTGATTGTTGTGTTCGTGATCGTGGTTTGCGTGTCTTGCAGTCGAATTGCAGCGTCAACCCCCGCTGCATTATTGACAACGGCGCTGTCCTCGATGATGAGCCGACCAGCAGTCACCTCGATCGTGCTTCCGTTGACGGCATTGGACCCGTTACCGGTCATGACGACCCGACGAAGGGTGGTGTCACCATTCGAAAAGAACGCCCCAGCCTGGCCGTCCGCAATCGTCAGGTCAGTGATGGTTGTCTGCCCGGTGCCCTCAAAAACCCGGAATTGATTATCCCCGCTGATCGTGAGTTGATCTGCACCGAGGCCGGTGATCGTGATGGAACTCTCTAGATCGATCACACCTTCGGTCAGTGTGATCGTCTGGCCGGCAAGCTCCTCGGCAAAAGAGATGGTGTCCGCACCGTCAATTTCGTTCGCCAACCGCACCGCTTCACGAAGGGTTAGGTTGCCCGGCGAAAAATCACCATCATCCCCGTCCGCCGCCGAGTCGACGACGATCGAATCGTGAAAGACGATGTTGGTCACCGACAACTGGCCGAAGATGTCTCGGTTGCTGTCGCTGTTTCGACCCCCGATGCGAAAGCCCAGCGGCTGTCCGCTTTGGGACACAAGCGTGGCGGAACCATTGAACGTAAAGTTTCCGAAGGTGCTCGCATCGACCACCGTGGTGGAGTCAGCCGCGGAGACGGTATCAAAGAGTGCGTCCGCCCGGAAAAAACGAGAATTGCCGGTGAATTCGTAATCGAACGTCACCGAGCCGGTCGCCGCAGCCGTCGCGAGAAACTCGACGGTCTGCTCGCGATCGAGGCCGCCGCTATTGAGCGTCAGGTAGTAGCCAAAGCTGGCTTGGTCGGATTCTACGGTGGCTGGGGCAATCTCCGTGGTCCCATTGTCGATCGATTCTGGCGTCCAATTCTCGAGCGAGTAGTCCCCCGTGAAACCGAATGTTGCGGCCAGTAATCGCCGATTTTCCAGCGTTTCCAGCCCACGTCGCAGGTTGCGGGATCGGTTCTTGAAACGGCGATTGGTTTTGCGGCGCATGGCGATCTTGCGAGGGAGTTTGGAAACGGGCTGTTCTGTTACCTCGCAAGGCACGCCGTCGCACCGCAAGAAAGTCCAAAAAAGATTCCGATTTTTGATTCTGGCCGACGAATCCCGGGATTCGCTCGGCCAAAAAGTCAGGCTTCAGGCTCGGCCAAGTCCGCAGTCAGCTGGAACGCATGCATCCGGGATCACAGTGCACCCGGGATTACAGACGCGGCCGCGACGGTGGCGTCAGTGAGGCCGCAAGCGTGGAATTTCGATTCAGCGGACCACGCATCTAAACAGCAACTTCACAACCTCACGCAATTCGCGTGATTGCGCGCCCCGTTTCGCTTGAAGTCATTTTTGGTTCCGAAGTGAAGCGCGCGCCCGAAATGGTGGTGAGAAGGGGCCGGGGCCGAAACTGGTGCTGAAGGGCGTCTACCTGCCGCATGAACTTTGAGGAGACGATTCGATGGATGGTTCCAACCCCAAGTCCGTATCGATCAATCGACCCGAGGGTTTTGAAGCATTCGCCCGTCGCGTTGAGAGATTCGACATCGACCCTGGTGACAAGGCACTCTCATTTACCGACCGACTCGCACGAGAAAACGACTGGACGCGCGGGTTGGCGGCGCGTGTCGTCCGTGAATACAAACGCTTCTGCGTGCTCGCGATGCGTGCCGGGCATCCGGTGACACCGAGTGAGTTCGTGGATCAAGCTTGGCATCTGCATCTCACATACACGCGATCGTACTGGCAGCGTTTCTGCGGTGAAGCCCTCGGCGGGCCGTTACATCATGAACCGACCGCCGGCGGCAATCGAGAAGGTGAAAAGTATCGCGACTGGTACGCCACGACCCTCGAAAGCTACCGGCGCCTCTTTGGTGAAGAGCCGCCCGAAGCGATCTGGCCAACTCCGGCGGCGCGTTTTCGGCATGCAGGACAATGGCGCTGGATCAATGTGGGACATCACTGGGTGATCCCACGAAACGTGGCGCGATTGACCATGATCGTTGTGGTGGTTGCGATCGCTTTGGTCGCTATCCCAGGATGTCGCATCGTGTGGGACGGGATCGCAGCGCCACCACTTGCGGCCAACGCCATGGCTTGGGGACTGTTTCCGTTCAATCTTGGCGGCGCGAGTTTCCTGATCTTTTACGCGGTGGTCAGCGCTGTCATTGCCGGTGTGGTGCTGAGTCTACGGCTGAGTTCACCCGAACAGTCCGGCGACACACTCGTCGATCCCGATTCGAAGGACTTGACGCCGGATGAACTCGCCGTGCTCTCGGGGGGTGGAAGTCGGCTTGCGCACCTCGCCATGACGAGACTGTTCATGGGCAAGAGTCTCGATGTGAAGAAATCATGGTTCTCCAGTAAGCTCGTGGCTCTTCAATCGCCCAAAGAGGTGAGTTCGTTGGACCGTGATCTCTACCAAGTGGTCGAAAGTCAAAAATCGACGAATCAGTTGATGTCCGCCGTGAAACCACACTTCGACCGAATCAATCGTGACCTTCAAGCCAGGGGGCTGCGACGGACGCCGGGTTGGTTCTCCCGTTACGCCTTCGGATTGATTTTAGCAGTCGTTCTCCTTGGCGTCCTGCGACTCATTCAGGGCGTATCGAAAGGAGAAGAGGTGGGTCTTCTGTTGGTGATGATGGTCGTCTTTCTGGTCGTGAGCATGGTCCTTAACTACCGAAGTCAGGGCCCGACGAGGGCGGGGCAACTTGTTATCGAAAATGCCAAACACGAAGCCACGCGGCGACAGACCCAAGCCGGAGAAGAAGTCGCCAAGGACTCGATCCTCTACGACGTCGCCGTCTTGGGTGCGGTGGGCCTGGCAAGTGATGCCGCGCTGTCACCGATCGCAACGATGTTTCCGCACGTGGGGCAAAACACATCCGGGTCCGGCTGTGGTGCTGGGTGCAGCGGCTGCGGGGGAGGCGGTTGTGGCGGTGGGGGTTGTGGCGGTGGGGGTTGTGGCGGGTGCGGCGGATAAACCATCGCCATCGATACGGACGAGAATCGATCAGTCGGCTCTTCCGCCGGGAACTGCGGTATAGGATATGAGCCGCCCTTCGGCGGATGAAGTGATCTTGGGAAGGAGGATCGCACACAAAGGCAGGAAGCCCCGAAGTATCTCGGAAAGTGGGATAAAGGTTTTCATGCTCTTTCTCAAGTCTCTTCGTACGAGAACTGATTACTTCGTACGAAATGCCTTGCTTCGAATGAGTGAGTGAATGAACTCGCTGACGGCAAACTCTTTGGTTCTGGCCGAACTGACGATTTCGTTTGACAGATCCTCATCCGTGAAGCCAAACGGGCGACCGAGGGCATACTCGATCAGGTGTTCGGTGAACCCGCGGGCGAAGTCTTCTTCGCGGTCGGCGATGAGGTCGCGTAGCTCGCGGTAGTCGCTGAATGCCGGACCGTTGTGGAATGCTCCTGAGGCGTCGATCGTCCAGGTCTTTCGCTTTCCGACTCCTCGTCCCCTCCCGTCTCTCGCCTGGTAGCTGTCTGCCGTTCGCCACTTTCCAGCGGCGTCGAAGTTTTCCAGGCCGAAGCCGATGGGGTCAATCTTGCGGTGGCAGCTTGCGCACTGGGCTTCTTCCTGGTGTGCCAGAAGTCGCTCTCGGGCTGTAAGAATCTGACCTTCAAGACGCGAGATCTGTGGGACGTTGGGCGGTGCTGGCGGCGGAGGATCATTCAACAGGTGGCGGAGCACCCAGGCTCCGCGTTCGACCGGGCTGCTGACGACGCCGTCGCTGCCCATCGCATGGATGGCGGCCATGCCGAGTAGCCCGCCACGGGGCGATTCGGCGGGCAAGTTGATTTTGCGGAATTCATCGCCGGTAACACCATCGATGCCGTAGTAGGCGGCGAGCAGGCCGTTGACGAAGACGTAATCGCTCTTGAGGAGTTTGCCGAGGCGGCCGTCGTTGTCTGATGGTAACCCGACGCGTGAGCGAGGGATGTCTGTCGGCTCGGTCCCTCGCTGACGCGTCGGGTTACCATTCGCGCGAAGCAGGTGCGCGAAGGATTCGTACACTTCTTGGCGGCAAGCTGCTCGAGTGCTTTCGTCGAAGTCGCGGTAGAGCCTGACATCGAACTGAAAGAAGTCGAGGCGTTCCATGTCCAGCCACTGATGAACAAAGCCCGCCACGAACTCATCCGAAAGCGGATCAGCAATCAGTCGGTCAACCTGCTGCCGAAGCACTTCAGGCTGATGCAACTTGTTTTCAGCAGCTAGTTGGATCAGTTCTGCGTCGGGCGGGCTGCTCCACAGGAAGTAGGAAAGCCGCACGGCGAGTTCGCGATCATTGAGTTCGCGTTGATTAGATTCGTCACCGGGTTCATTGAGATAGAGAAATCCAGGCGAGGCAAGAATCACGCTGAGCGGCGTGCGTATTCCCTCATCAAAAGAGTCGCCCGCTTTGCGACGCGATTCATAAATGGCGACCAGCTTATCAATGTAGTCGGCGTCTGGTTTGGCTCCGCGGAAGGCGGTTTCGGCGAACTCAGTGAGAATCGCGCGAGCGCGATCGTGGTCACCCGACGCGTTAGCGAGCGATGGGGACTTGCTCGTACCCGATCCTGTCCCTCGCTCGCGTTTCGGGTTACCGGCGTGATTCGCTAGTACAGCCTGCAACGGCGCTGTTGCCGCTGAACGATCGAATGGACCCTCCCACTCAACCCAGTCAATCCACAGCGCGGGAACTGGGGCAACTCCAGTTTCCTTGATTGCAGATCTGTAACGGTCATTGTCCGTTTTGGGGTCACGCTTTTCCCGCAGAGCAAACTTTCGCGGACCATCCGGCGAAAGCTGCACCGGCACTTCGATCGTTTGAGGCTCGTCCGTAGATCCCGTGATCTGGAACGTCGCCAGGTGGCTGAACTGATCTTTCGCCGGAACGACGCCAAGATCGACAAAGTGACGTTCGCCTGGCGTGCTCCTGACGGCGCCGATGCGGAACCGCAATTTGTAATCGCCCGGTGGCAGACTCTCCACAACGTGTTTTGTCTTTCGCCAGCCCGTTGGATGATCCGGAGGCAGCGCGATGAACTCTTCTTTGTTGACGGGTGAGATCGTCAGGAACGATCCGGTCTTCGTGAGAGGATCATCAAGGTAACGACGGTACGTTGGGCCCTGTTCCTCAAACGTACGAATGCGGAACTTTGCTTCCTGTTCATCAACAATGCCATTCTGTGGTTTCCCCGTTTTCAGGAACGCCTGAGCATTGTCATGGCCACTTCTAAAATAGCCGTTGTACGTGCCACTCACCTTCGCGTTCGCATGTTCCTCAACCTCGCGACGTTGTTTCCAAGTTCTAACGGGGGCGTTCAGCGGGCCTTCGAGTTCGACCCAGTCAATCCAGATGGCCGGTGGGTGGCCGTAACCGTTTTCCTTTTTCCATCGATTGTGAGCGTCCCAAAGCTCTTTCAGGTTCCCGGTGTTCGGTTGCTTCTCCTGGATCGCGAATTCGCGAATCGTGTCCGCCCCGACTTCAAGCGGTATCTCGATCGTCTCCGGATTCTCGATCGTTCCGGAAATCTGATGCGTGCTGATCGCTGGACCCTCGAGGCCCCAGTTTCTGGATTCGATCATGCGCTGAGGATGTCCCACCTGGATGAAACGTCGCGCGGGGGGTGTGCCCTTAACTGCTCCCACACGGACTCGCATGACGTAGTTTCCAGTGGGAATTTTCTTTGGTGAGACGATGACGCGGCCGGTTCCGTGGGCGAGCTTCAGGTAGGCTCCACGATCACGATGCGGGAGGCTGGCGTAGCGTTTGTGGTAAGCCAGTTGAGCGCGATCCCAATTCGGATTAGAGGCGGCGGCTTTTCCTGAATCTCTGAAACCGAAGTCGCTTGGCGCAGGAGTTCCATCAAGCAGGTCGGCAAATCGATAGAAGTGAATCGGGTGTGTGATCGCGGCTTCGTTTTTGCTCAACTCCGCAATCTTTGCTTTGTTCGCTGGCGTCGCGGCGGCCTTGTCGACTCCAACCTGCCACTGTGTAAAGCGCTTGTACGCATCCTCGATCTGCGCGATTTCTTTTTCGTTGACAGGATTGATTGTCTGTTCAGGCTCGACGCGGGTGATTGTGGATTCGGTTGGACAGTCGTCCGCAATCGGACCCTCCAGTTCCATCCAATCGATCCAGACTGCGGGCGGTGTGCCGTACCCATTCTTCTGCTTGTGGCGGTCGAACTCCTCTCTGACAAGTCTTGCAGACTTGGGCTGGCGTTCCTGGACGCCGACTGCACGCGGGGTACTTGCATCGATTTCGACAGTGACCTCAATGATCTCCGGATTCTCAATGGTGCCCGATATCGGTTGCGTGCTGAGCAGTTTGGCGAAGCCGGGTGACGTTCCGTTCGGTTTTTGGGGATGACCGATCTCGATGAAATGACGCGAAGGATCGGAACCTTTCAACGCTCCGGCCCGGATCCTGAGCTTGTAGGTGCCCGCAGGAACGTCTTTCGGATCGGGGCGAACGTCAAAGCGCTGAACCCCGCGTGACAGTTTCAGGTAGGCACCCCGGTCGTTGTGAGGAAGCGCAGCGTAGTGCTTCAGGTAGTTGTGATATCGCCGATAGGGGCTGTACAAGGCGGCGATGGCATTGATCGGATCGCTGCCGCCATAGTCGCGAGGATCGGGTGCTCCCTTCAGGAGATCAGCTTTTCGATACTTGAGCAGAGGGTCGGAGTCATAATCCGGGTACATCTTGCGAAGAGTCGTCACAATCTCCTGGTTCTCGGCAGCTTCAACTGCCTTGTCGACTCCGTCTTTCCAGGGGAGCCATTTCTTCTCGTAGGCGTCTTCCAGTCTCTTGATAATCTCGAGGTCCTTGACGTAGACCGTGTTTTCCGGCTCAACACGAAAGACAAGTTTCTTGGGTAGCAAATGGTAACCAGACGCGTTAACGAGGGATTCGTTGGGGCCATCAGTCGTGTTCGTCCCTCGCTGACGCATCGGGTTACCGGAAGAAGCCAGAGAGGCGTGCCGCTCGAAGGCTTCATCGATGGCCTGACGCCCCAGCCTCAAATACTGCTCGAACTGATCGCTGGAAATGAACTGCGATGAGCCCACGGTGTCAAACGTTCCCGAGCCGCCATCGGTGCTCAGTGAGCCGACATCGACCTTGACTCCGGTCAACCGCTCGATGGTGTTGCGATACTCTCGGCGGTTTAGCCGTCGCATCGCGATCTTGCCGCCTGAATCGGACAGCACCTGCCGCGCGTTGACCATTGTCCGAGCAAGTTCATCGAGGAAGTCGGCCTTCTCGTCGTTGCCCGGCTGCACGGAATCCTCTGGTGGCATTTCACCCGAGTTCAACGCGTTAAGAACCTTTTGCCAAAGCTCTGCCTGCTCAAGTGTGGTGATCTGAAAGGGAAGCGTTTCCAGATCGACTTTGCCTTCCTGCGTCGCGGAGTCGTGACAATCGTGGCAGTATGCCTTGAAGAAGGCTCGATGTTTATTCGGGAAGCGTGCTTCAGGCGGATTTGCTCGCACGAAGCCACCAAGACACAGAGTGGTTATGCAGATCGTGGGTATGAGAAATTTCATTGTTCGAATAGTCGTCGAATCTGGTAACCCGACGCGTAAGCGAGGGACTGAATGTTTTGAAGGATCAATCCCTCGCTAACGCATCGGGTTTCCACGGTGATCACCTCTGACCGAACGCAGGGTGGGCCACGATGGCGTGGATCGCGGCTCGAAGGGAAAACTCTTCTTCGGCAATCGACTCGAAGACGGCGTCGACTTGCGCACGGTCGGCGAGGCTGACTTCCCGCCCATGGGCGTAGCTGATGAGTTTTTCGATGATGCCTTTAAGGATGCGCTCCCTGTCTTCCATCAACGCGGCTTTGAGCGTGCGCATGTCGCGCACCTCACGGCCGTTCGGAAGGCTCATGGCAGCTTCGATTGGCACCTCGGTGAATTTGATCTTTTTCGTGAACGCCGTGGCCTTCGTTTTGTCAATCACTTCCTCGACATGGCGATACTTGTCACGCTTGCGTCCGACCGGATCGTAGTACTCCAATGCGAACCCGAGTGGATCGATCTTCGAGTGACAGCGTGAGCAGCTTTTGAGTTCCTGGTGTTTGAGAATGGCTTCGCGAATGGTGGTCGTGCCGCGGATGTCCGGCTCATTAATCAACACGTCAGCAGGCGGGTCAATTTTCTCGTTGTACAGGTTCTTCAAAATCCACGAGCCTCGATGGATCGGCGAAGTCGCGAAGTCGGTTGAGGTCAACTTGAGAAAACCCGCTTGAGCCACCAACCCGCCGCGTTCGCTGTTCTCGGGAAGCTTGATGGGCACGAACTCGTCACCTTTGACAGCGGGCAATCCGTAAAAGCGCGCGAGGCGGTCGTTGGCCATCACGAAATCCGAGTCGATGAAGTGTTCCATGCTCAGATCATTCTCAAGCAGGTGGCGAAAGAGTTCACGGCCTTCACGCCCCATCGAATCGACCGTCAAGCGGCGCACGTTCTTAAAAACTCGCACGTCCGGACCAAAGTCGTCCACCTTATCGAGTTGCAGCCATTGACGTGAGAAGTCGTCGACGAAGCGATCGACTTTGACATCTCGAAGCATCCGTTCGACCTGAGTCGACGGATCTTCGCTTAAGTCACCGTAACCCGCTGCGCTGAGAAGCTCAGCATCCGGCGCGGAGTTCCAGAGAAAATACGACAGGCGATAAGCTCTCTCGACGGCGGTCAACTCCGGAGATTCCGACTTGTAGAGGAAGTGAGGCGATGTCAGCAGCGCGACTAGGATGCTGCGAGCGATGGCGACCGGTGATGCCTCGCGTTTTTGCTGCTGGTCGGCGATTCTCACGAACGTCGGGCGGTCCTTCGCGGATAACGAACGCCGTGTAAGCAACAAGGCAATATGGTCGACGAGCTCCGACGTCTCTATATCAGGTCTGGGAATGATTGCCTTCATGGCGATGGTGGGCCACTCATTCACCAACGGGCCGGTCAGCTTTACATGAGAGAAACGAAAGTCCGGTCCCTTGTGTGGTTTCTTCGCCAGACTCCGGCCTGGCACGCGAGCGCTATCGAAGGTAAAGGCAAGTTGGTCGCCAGCCCTCAGAGTGAGCTCGGTTGTAAAACCTTTCGAGCCGTGCGGCATGGGGACCCGCCGGATGCTCCGAAAGCTGGTCGGATGTCTCCCGTCGCCAAGATTGATCCCTATGACCTCGGACTCTTTGGAATTCTTCGAGCGTGCTTTCACTTCGAGCCGGTATACCCCGAAAACAGGAATCGCAAATTGAATGTGACTTTCCGGGTCGCTGGAGAGATGCAGATTGCTGCGGTAGGGGCGAAATCCTGTAAGAACATATTCGTCTCCATCGCGGTAATCTCCACCGCCACCAGTCGCAAAGTTCTTGCTGCCGTGAAAATGCCGCACATCGAAATCCCACGACTGCGTTTCGGGTCGTGCATCTGGTAACAACCGCTCCGCGACGAAGCGAGCGGTCGTCAGGTAAGCCATCAGTTGGTGCGGCGACATGAGCTGCGATTCGCCGAACTTGTCGAAGCCGTGTTCGACGTGATCCTGCGGCAGCAGGCCGGCGAGGTCGAAGTCCACTCCAAAGAGATCATGCAATATGTTCGTATATTCGGCGCGGGTGAGTCGCTTGAGCGGATTGGTGGGTCGCAGAGCGATAATTCGCTTCTGCAGCAGTTGCGTGATCTCAGCGACTGCTTCGGCTGAAGGTTGCGGCGCGTCCTCCGGAGGCATTTCGCCGGCCTCAACCAAGGTTGTGATCGTCTCAAGCAATTCCACATCGGCGAGTAACGTGTCCACCGACTTGTCCAGCCGCACTTCGCCCTGTTGTTCGTCAGGGCCATGGCACTTAACGCAGTTTTGGGTGAAGAATTGTTTCAGTTCTGTCTGAGCGCGGAGCGTTTTCGATGAAAAGGGAAAGCAAACTAGCAGCAGCAACATGACCTGTTGGTAACCCGAAGCGTGAGCGAGGGACCAGGCTGCGGCACCGGTAACCCGACGCGTAAGCGAGGGGCCGATCCCTCGCTCACGCTTCGGGTTAGTAACTGCCACGCAAAAGATTGTCACCCATTGGGTAACCACTCGCTCCGTCCAGTTCATCCGCGTCATGCCAATACCTCGAAGGCAGCAGTGCTTTCTCCGAACTGCTCCTGTTCAGCCCCAAATAGTTGGAGCAGCCCAAGGTAAAGGTTGCTCATTGGAACATCCTGCTTTTGCCAATGACCAGATGTCTTCATCCGGCTATCGAACACCAACGCGGGCAGGTCGTTGAAGCTATGAGCGTTCGCGCTTCCCATCGATGCGGTCAGAAGCGTGGTCGTCTGATCGAAGAGTGAACTGTTACCGACCTTGCGTTCCTTCATTGTGCCTAGTGAATCGCTAATTCGCTTCAGGATAGCGTGTTCCATCATGAGCAGCTTTTTGATCTTCTCGGGCTTCTGACCATGATGGGAAAGGTCGTGGTAGTTGCCGCTTAGGTCTGGCTCTTTAAAACCCTCCCAAAACGGAATCTGCACCGTGACCGCACGGGTGGAGTCGGTTTCGAGCGCGAGGACCGCAAGATCCAGTAATGTTGCGACGTAGTCATCGACCGACTTCCGATCGAAGTCCTCGATTTCATAATCCACTTGTGGCCTGTCACGATCGGCCCAGTAAGCGCGACGTTTCACAGTCTGCTCCACTTCGCGGACCGACGTCAAATACTCATCCAACTTTGCACGGTCGGTGGAATTCAGATGTTTCTCCATCGACTGCGCCTGAGCGTAAACTGCATCGAGGATGCTACGGTCTTCGGCGAGTACTTGCTGTTGTGCTGCTTCGTTTTCGTCGACGTGAAAAAGTAGGTTGAAGATCTTGCGTGGCGAGTCGATCTGCTTCACCGGCAAACCGTGTTTGTCCCACGAGATTTGGGAGAAGTTCAGGTTCTCCCCCGCCTGAAAGACCAGTGATTTGAATCGCGTGTCCCCACCAATGACATCGGCAACCGCCTGGTCAATCGATAGTCGATTCTTTCGCTGGAGCTTGTTGAAGTAACCGGAAAGGATGCCAACGCACGGTGTGTGGCCGAAACCGTTTTGCACGGCCGGGTTATCCAGGCCGCTAAAGATCT
>JBCBLJ010000266.1:0-9499 GCA_038520195.1 Planctomycetota bacterium | reverse complement strand
ATTTCCACCGCGCGGAGCATTCGAACTCGGTGGCGCCACTTGCCGATCGGTAGTCCCACATCTCGACGGAAGAGTCTTTGCAGGGTGCGCAAGCTGGACCCGCACGCTTCGGCAATGCTGTCGAGACGATCACAGGTTCCCGGATTCTCCAACAGCCGTTCGGCGAAACAACGCGCGCGTACATCGATCGGCATACGCAACGCTGAATCGATTGGCTGGAGTGCGTTTAAACGCTGCTCAAAGAACTGTATCAATGTGACATCGGCCTTGTCCTCCGGGCGCACCATTCCACGATCACAAATGTGCTGGATCAATTGGTGGAGCAACGGGTCGACATCAAAAACCGCGCACGGCGCGCCCCCGCATTGAATGACCCCCGACTCCAGATAGACCGTGCGAAGAAACACACCGCCGTGCATCTCGATTCGATGGGACTGGTTTGCCGGGACCCAAATCGCGCGTCGCGGCGGAACCACCCAACGGCCGCCCTCGACGGACACCGTCATCGCACCCTCATTGGCGTAGATGAACTGGGACCAGTCGTGCTGATGCCAGTCGATGCGATAACCCGCGGAGTATTTCACCGAGAGCGTGCGAAGCTGGGGTTGGCATGTTGTCGACATAGGCTGACACAATAACGCAAGACTGCCATCGCCCCAAAAACTATCTTCTCAACTCCATCGAATTCCGCTCCACGAGAAAGACCATGCACGCTAACAATGTCGCCCATTTCGCCATCCATGCCGACGACGTCGAACGGGCGAAGAGTTTCTACGAGAACACCTTCGGTTGGCAATTCACAGAATGGGGACCACCTGGGTTCTATTTAATTCAAACGGGAAATGAGTCTTCGCCAGGTATCCGCGGGGCACTTCAGATACGACAAGAACCCGTTGGAACTGGATTCAACGGTTTCGAATGCTCGATCTCCGTCGAGAACATCAAGCAATCAACCGCCGCGATTATCGAAAATGGAGGCAACATCGTGCTCCAAGAGGTCGAGATTCCAATGGTCGGGCGGATCGTCAAATTCAGCGACACCGAGAGCAATATCGCCTGCGTGGTTCAGTACGCCGACACCGTGAAATAGCGATTCTTCCGAAACGCAGGCGGAGCGTCAGCCCGTGTTCTCGCCGACCTGCAATCCGTCGGCCGCATAGATCGAACGCCCGCCGTCTACCGGTAGACAGACACCATTGACGAACGTGTTCTCGCATAAAAAACAAACGGCGTGGGCAACATGTTCCGCCGTCCCGATGTCGCCGCCCAAGGTGCTCGCGCAGAGCTTTCGGCGTTGTTCGTCGGGAACCTCGCCGGCCAGCAAGACTGGACCAGGTTTGACGCAATTGACACGAATCGACTGGTTCCACTGAGCGAGTTCGACGGCGAGCGAGCGAGTCATCAAATCGATCGATCCTTTGCCGAGAAAATAAGCGGCATGATCCAGATACGGTCGTTCTGTCGCCCAATCACCGATGTTGATGATCGCCCCGCCGCGCGGTTGGCTTCGCATCGCGGCTCCGGCCGCACGACACGCGAGAAAGCAGGCGAGTGTGTTGATCTCAAAGTAACGGCGGACTTCATCGGCGGTGATGTCTTCCAATCGCGTTGGCCACCAGATCGCGGCACTGTTGACGAGCACGTCCAGGCGACCAAACGCATCGGTCGTTTCCTTGACCAGCCGCGGCGCAGTCGACTCTTCGGCCAAATCACCTTGCGTGACAATCGCATCGACGCCCGACTCGGCGGTGATTTGAGCAGCCAACTCATCGGCCTGTGTCGTGCTGGTGTTGGCGTGCACCGCGATGCGGCAGCCCTGTCGCGCCAGTTCCATCGCGATCGCTCGACCGACTCGCGGCGCCCCACTACCGGTCACCAGGGCGACGGGAGCGTCACACGCAAAAACTTCCTTTAACCGACCCATGAAGCAACCGCTCTTTCAGCCTTAGAGATATTTGGCAAGTGGTCCGCCGCGAGACCCGCGAGCATCGACCTTCGCAATCGTATCGGAGTCTTCAATCACCGGTGGCGCCTGCCACGGTTTAAAGCGTGCGTCGATAACGAGACTCCCTCGACAACCCCAATGTTTGTCGACGGTCTCCGAAGCGATGCCATTTACATCGGTCGCCGGGTTGCTGCGCGTAAACGTCGTCCAGAGCCAATTGTTGAGTGTTCGGGCGGCGAACTCGCTGTCGTCGACCAAGGTGATGAGCGGAAACTGATTGATGGGATCGGACTCCTCAAACGCTTGGCAGAAACGTTCGACCAAGTCCCGTCCGTTTGCGTCGTCGAACCTCGCGGCCTGGATCGCGAGCACGCCCGGAAACACGACCCTTGGCTCCGCAAAGCCCTCCGGCAGCCGCAACTCAGCGGGCAACTCGCTCGGCAATGTCCGGCGCGCCCCGCTGGCGGCGGCGATCACCACTTTCGACCCTTTGTTGAATCCTCCACCCGTGTAATCGAGGGTGTCGATGGTTGTTCGGGTTTGAAAGTGCAAGTCGCGTTTCCAATCGACCCGCTCAAGAACGTATCGCAGGAACGCGTTAATCTCGTGAATGTCGATCTCGTCTTTCGGGTCATCCGCGATGATCAAGTACTTTGCGAGCGAAAGCTGTCCGTTGCCGAGAATCGCATTGGCTTGCGTCAACAGTTCCTGCGGCGCCGATTCTTTCAGATACGGCATGTATCGTTCGCTGCCGATCGCCAGCAGCAACGGATGGACGCCCGCGGCATCGACCGCGTGAACGGCTTTGACACCCGGTATCACCGTCGGGATGATCGGGTCGGTGAGTTCATGGATCAGTTGTCCGAACGTCGTGTCTTCCTGCGGCGGCCGGCCAACGACGGTGAAAGGCCAAATCGCGCCCTCGCGATGCCAGACATGATCGACCGTCATCACCGGAAAATCATGCGTCAGGCTGTAGTAACCGAGGTGATCGCCGAATGGACCCTCGGGCTTGGTACGCTCCGGATCGATTCGGCCGACGATTGCAAAGTCCGCATCACGATAAACCGGGGCGTGATCACCGCGAATCAAGCCGATCCGTCGTCCGGAAAGTGCACCCGCGAATGTTAACTCGGTGAGGCCTTCGGGAAGAGGCATAACCGCCGCCAGCGACATGGCGGGTGAGCCACCGACGGTGATCGCTGCGCGGAGCGACTTTCCATTGTCCAACGCCTGCTTGTGATGCACGCCGATGCCGCGATGAATTTGATAGTGCAATCCGACTTCCTTGTCGGTGTAGTCGTTGCCCGAAACTTGAACACGATACATGCCCAAGTTGACCTTCATCAGATTTCGTGGATCGGCGGGATCTTCACTCAGCACTTGAGGCAGCGTGACAAATCCACCACCATCGTCGGGCCAACACTTCAACCGCGGCAAATCGGTCACCTTGCAACGGTTCTTGGCCACCGCACCGCCACCGACGAAGCGTGGCAGCATTCGCAGCGCCGTCAGTGGGACGCCGGCGTACCGCAGCGGACGTTTGGGCAGCGCCGAAGGGTCCAACTTGACTTCGATCAGCCGCCGCACCGACTCGAGTGTGTCGCGAAACAGATATCGCGCTTGGTCGAGCGAACCAAAGAGATTGGACGCCATCGGAAACGAGCAACCGATCACGTTCGAAAAGAGTATTGCGGGACCGCCGGATGCGTAGACCCGGCGTTGAATCTCGGCGACCTCCAAAGTGGGATCGACCGGTTCGGTTACCTCAATCAAGCGATCTCCCGCTCGAAGATCCTCGACCACGTCGCGTGTGCTACGGTGCTTCAACTTCAATTTCCCACTTGTCGCCGGTCACGGCCACTTTGCCAAAGCGTTAACATTGGTTGGCATCTGACCAAAAACGATCCCCGCTCTCCATCCCACGACTCATGACCGGAAGTCTCCAGTCCCAGCCGAGCGCCAAAGTTCCCCGACTGCCCGACCCGAAATTCGCGGTCGTCGACAACGCGGCCGAACAAGATTGCGACGTCCTCGTTATCGGAATCTGTGAAAACCGACCGCTTTTTCCGGTCGCGGCCGAAATCGACCAAAAACTCGGTGGCTCGCTGTCGGGGCTCGTGGACCGCAAAAAGTTTTCCACCGAAGTCGGCGAGTCGATGCTGGTACCCGGACCCGGGGCGACCGGCGATGGCGGTGCCACGATGGTGCTCGTTCTGGGTCTCGGTGATCACGGCGAACTTGATCGTGGCCGTGCCTTCCGAGCCGCCGCGACGGCACTCCGAACCCTTTCGGCACACCCCCAGGAAAAAGTCGTCGTTGCCCTCGCCGAGGCAATCCCCGCCGGAGATCACGATGGACTCGTCGCCGGAGCACTCTACGGGCTCGAAGGCCAATCGATTTATCGGAGTAAGACCACGATTCATGTCCCTACCATGGTGGGCTTTGCGGGCGTCGCGTCCGATAGCATCCAGCGCGGCGACATCCTCGGCGACTCGATCAACCACGCGCGGCGGCTGGTGAATGAGCCTGCCGCCGCGATCTATCCGGAGTCCTTCGCCGATCGAGTGTCACAACTCGCCAAAGAAGTCGACCTGGAGTGCGAAGTCTGGGACGAGAAAAAACTTATCCAAGAAAACTGCCGCGCGATGCTGGCCGTCGGCGCCGGCAGTTGCAAGCCACCTCGATTGGTCATGCTACGCCACCAAGGTGGAGCTGAGGGCGAGCCGCCGATCGCTATTGTTGGTAAGGGCGTCACCTTTGACAGCGGTGGTCTTTCGCTCAAACCGAGCGACGGGATGATCGACATGAAGTGCGACATGGGTGGCGCGGCCACCGTCGTCGGGACGATGCACGCCGTCGCGAAACTCGGCATCAAGAAGAATGTGCTGGGGTTTTGTGGCTTGGCCGAAAACATGGTCAGCGGCTCGAGCTACAAACTCGGCGATGTCATCGAAACGCGAAGCGGCAAGACGATTGAAATCCTCAACACCGATGCGGAGGGTCGAGTCGTTCTGGCGGACACGCTGGATGTCGCGATCGGATATGAACCAGCGGCCATGGTTGACCTCGCGACCTTGACCGGGGCATGCATGGTCGCGCTTGGAAACGAAGTCACCGGATTGATGACCAATGATCAGGCACTCTGTGACTCGATCGCCCGTTGTGCCGAAGCCGAAGACGAGCCCGTCTGGCAGTTGCCTATGTTTTCGCTCTACGACGAGAAGGTGAAAAGCAAGGTCGCCGATATCAAGAACATCGGCGAAGGACGCTGGGGTGGAGCGATTACGGCTGCCAAGTTCCTCGAGAACTTTGTCGGCGAGACTCGCTGGCTACACATGGATATCGCCGGTCCCGCTTTCACCGATAGCGCCAAACCATATCGAGACGCCGGCGCGACCGGCATCATGGTTCGCACGCTCGTGCGTTGGATCGAATCGACCTAGATCGCGGGCAACCGTCCAACCCAGATGTTGAACGCCAGTCGATGCGCTCGTCTATTGTGTCGGACCCTTGGACTATTGTGTCGGACCCTTGGACGTCAGCCGGTGAAAACTTGCGAGTTCCAATGGACCCGCTTCGACATCGTTGCTGGTCCAAAGCAGTGGCCCTGAGCTGGGCGCCTCGAATCCGTTGTTGATGAATTGATCGCGGTTACGATCCACCAATTGCCTCACCGACGAATCCGCCATCAAGCAGTTCGCGATTCCATTGTGAAGCGGCATGATTCCTCGGTAATCCTGCCGCGTATCATAGTCCCACTGTTTCAACCAACCCGTCGGACCGCCCCGCGACGCACCTCCGATGATGTTCGGAAACTCCGTCGCCTTCGCGACTCTGCCCGGCGTTTCCATGTGAAAGGGATTGGCGGTTTCCTCCGTACCGTCCAAGTCGGTGTCGACCATCAAGTGATTACCGATGGGCACACCAACGATTGGCGTCGTGTAAAGCGTCCCGCCAGCCAACGAGCCAATGCCCGTCGAGAGAATGCCCGTCGGCGATGCGTCGACCAACAACGGTACCGAGCTCGCGGGCGCTCTCGCCGAATCCAGATAAGCCGCCGTGAGCGGACCAGTCGTGACATTCTTGCCGCGGGGATCGGTATCGGTGCAGCCAGTGTCAACCTCCAAAAGATTCCCTTCGGAATCGAGATTCAGTTCCGTACGCAATAGAAACCAGCTTGCGGCGTAGTTCGTGTTGTAGCCGTTTTCGATCACCAAACGATTGATCAAGTCGGCACGCTCCGGTGATTCGGCGGTCGCGCCATCGGCGACGATACGCCTGGCAATGTTTCGAACCGTGGCCCCGGCGGAGTTCGTGTATTCTGGCGATCCGAGCAAATCGACGCATCCGGTCGAAGTGAATTCCGTCAGCGGCGTCGTCAGTAACTCCTCAATCGCCTTGCTGGTGCCGGACGAGTTGCTCGGGCACATCATCTCACTCATCACCGCACTTCCTCGCACGAGGTCCGCGACCCAACCGATTTCGGTCGGCACACCATCGCGCTTGAAATCAAAACTGCCCGAGCAAAACGAGCCGTCTGGCATCTGTGTGCTTCGAGCGATCATCAAGGTGCCGAAGTTCCGTAAGTTGTTTTGGCAAGCGGCCGAACGAGCCACCTCGCGAGCCTTGCTCATCGCGGGAAGTAGCATCGAAGCCAAGAGTCCAATGATCGCGATCACGACCAGCATCTCGATGAGCGTGAAAGCATTCCGCCTTGTCATTGCGACAAACCTGTCCAAAAGAGAAAAAACGATTCCGCCAGATGGTGAAAGTCGTCCGTTCTTCGAAGGCAGACAATCGCAAATAGCGTTTCTCGCTTCTTCTTAATCTTTCCTTCACCGATGTGAGCCGATCCGGTGCGGACAGCCGATGGTAGCTCCGTGATGTCCACTCTCGCGAACGGTGGTAGCGATCAACACCAAAAAGCTTCATCTCAAGCCGTTAAACTACGCCGATGAGCAATTCAACGACGCAAGAGGGAGATTTGTGGCGGCTTGAGCCCCCGGCTTTGCAGCGGCTTCAGCTCTCACGGCTAAATCGGCTGCTCGAAACGGTCAAAGAACGCGAGTTTTATCGATCGAGGCTATCCGATGTCGAGCTCCCGCTTCAGTCCCTCGACGCCCTGGCCTCCGTTCCCTTGCTCACAAAAGCTGAGATGGTGACCGATCGCGCCGGACCGCCGGGGCGCCTGTTTGATTTGCCACGCGAACAGTACCTTCGCTTTCATCAGACCAGCGGCACCAAGGGGCATCCAATGCCCGTGCTGGATACCGCTGAAGATTGGCAATGGTGGTTGGATTGTTGGCGACACGTACTGCGAGCCGCCGAGGTCAGCACCAACGACATCGCAATGATGGCGTTCTCGTTTGGCCCTTTCATCGGGTTTTGGACCGCCAACGATGCCTTGCTCGAGGAAGGTGCGATGGTCGTCCCCGGCGGCGGGATGTCCAGCGAGTCACGACTCCGACTGATTTTCGAACAAGGATGCACCGTCGTTTGCTGCACGCCGACCTATGCGTTGCACTTAATCGCCGTCGCGGACAAACGATCCATCGACCTCAAGGACTCGCCGGTGACTCGGCTCATCGTCGCGGGAGAGCCGGGCGGGAGTATTCCATCCATCCGATCTCGGATCGAAGAAGGTTGGGGCGCAAGAGTGGTTGACCACAGTGGTGCAAGTGAGATCGGCGCTTGGGGTTTCGGCAACCTGTCTGGCTCCGGTCTGCACGTGATCGAAACCGAGTTTATCGCGGAGCGACTTTGCTTTGGCGCGTCCCATCCTCAGGGTCGTCCCGCGGACGAGGGCGAACCGGCTGAACTCGTCCTGACGGGGCTGGGTCGTTATGGTGGCCCCGCGATCCGCTACCGCACCGGAGACATCGTCAAAGGGTATTCGTCCCACGACCAACCGTGCCGCTTTCTTTTTCTCGACGGCGGTGTCCTCGGTCGAGCCGACGACATGATTGTCGTCCGGGGCGTAAACGTCTTTCCCAGCAGTGTCGAAGCGATCGTTCGAGAGTTCACGCCAACCGCTGAGTTTCGCATGATCGTCGAAAAAGACGGTGAGATGGACACGCTTCAAGTGACCATCGAACTTCCCGAAGATCATTGCCACGAACTCGCCGGGCGGTTTCAAACCCGGCTCGCAATGCGAGTGGATGTGAGGCCCGTCGAACCGGGAAGCCTGCCAACCTTCGAAGGAAAGTCAAAGCGGCTCATCGACAATCGCGCGCCGACGTGAAGCAAGCCTCCTGGCACTTACGAACTACACGATAGCATCGAGCATCCGGCGCGATGTCGAGCCCATTCGGGGCGCTTTTCCGCGTACGACTCGCGACCCGGCTGAACCGTGTATGGCTGACGCAAGACGTCAAGCAGTTCCTCAATGCCGCCGTGATCGCCTTGCTCGCTGCGGTCGATCGCCAATTGCGCCAGATAGTTTCTCAGCACATACAACGGATTGACCGAATCCATCTTTCGTTTGCGATCCGGGTCCGTCACACCCGATCCTTGCACGCGAATTCGATAGCGCTCGAACCACTTCGCGGTTTGGTCGCGAACCTCATCACTCAATGCGTCCGGCTCGTAGTAGGCATCGGAAAGATGCCCGCACACCGCGTCACCGGTCGACGCCAGCGGAACATCGGCCAACCGTCGAAAGAAGATCGTCATGTCGGTTTCAGCCAGTTGCAGCACTTCCAGCAAGTCCTCGAACAACGACGCATCGTCCTCGCCAGTGAACTCGTCTAAACCCAGCTTTGCCGCCAACATATCGTGCCAGCCCGACTCGAAAGCCTTGACATACGCCCGAAGACCTTCCTGAAGGGATTCCACTTCGTCATCCACCAAAGGCAAAAGCGCCGACCCGAATTGGGCGAGATTCCACTGCGCGATTTGCGGCTGGTGACCAAATCGATACCGCCGACCCTGAGAATCGGTCGTGTTCGGGGTCCAGTTGGGATCGAAATCCTCGAGCCATCCATAGGGACCATAGTCGATCGTCTGTCCCAGGATCGAAAGGTTGTCCGTGTTCATCACCCCATGAACAAAGCCGACTCGCATCCAATGGACCATCAACGTCGCGGTGCGGCGGCACACCTCGCGGAACCACTCCGCATAAACATCCCGCGACGGCTCACCCAACTCCGGAAAGTCGCGGCGAATGGTGTAGTCGGCCAGCTGCTTCAACGTGTCGTAGTCCTGGCGATGATGAAAAATCTGAAAGCTGCCCAAACGAACAAAGCTCGGGGCGACGCGGCAGACGACCGCACCTGGCTCTCGTTTCGGGTTTCCGTCGTAGAACATGTCGCGTGTCACCGATTCACCTGTCAGCACCAAGCTCAGTGCTCGCGTCGTCGGGACGCCCAAGTGGTGCTTCGCAGTTCGGTGCGCGAGTTCCTGTGTAGCGAAGCGATGCACCACTTGGGCGTCCCGACGACGCGAGCACTGAGCTTGGTGCTGACAGGTGAATCGGTGACACGCGACATGTTCTACGACGGAAACCCGAAACGAGAGCCAGGTGCGGTCGTCTGCCGCGTCGCCCCGAGCTTT
>JBCBLJ010000209.1:0-10907 GCA_038520195.1 Planctomycetota bacterium | reverse complement strand
GCTGAAATTCGCGTCATACCGCTTATTGACGCATCAGATTCAAGCGGCGGTGTCATCGCGGTGTCATCGCGGTGTCCGAAACTGGCACTGATGTCACCGCCAGTGACACCGCACGATCGAAGTATTCATCGTGCATTCTTCGATAGTGTTTCTCCGCTATCTGGACACCGTGACCCATCCATGAGTCACACACCCAAGCCGGAAAGTGTTCCTCAAGATCGACGCGGCACGATGCTCGACAATTGACGAATAGCTTGGGCCAAGTCTTCACTCCCGCACGCTCGATCACCCGATTCAAGTTCGTCGCTAGATTCGCATCCGGACTCCAGCGTCGAAGGATACGGGCGTTCGGGTCGGGCGTCTCGAATGCGGCGAGGGCGTCTCTCACTTCTTTGAAAATCGGCACCCAACGCAAACCGGTCTTGATCGAGTCGACCCGGATACGGTCGCCCTGTAGATCACTCCAACGAATGCTAAGAAACTCGCAGGGACGGAGTCCGGCGAACCGAGCGAAAGCGAACGCCAACGCTTGCTCGGGATCACAGTCTGCGAGAATGCGGGCCGCGTCGTCGCGTGTCACGTAGTGGTCCCGCTCCTTGCTCACTTCATCGCCGACCTTGATTCCTTCAAGCGGGTTGATCGGGATCACTCGGGCATCCACGGCAAAACGGAACACGGTACGGGCTCGTTTGATGTGCTTTCCCGCTGTCGTCTCCGCGTGTGTCTTCAACATGGACCGATGCCACAATTGGCAATCAGCCTTGGTGATCGACGTAATCGGTCGGTCTTCGCCGAAATAGGTGACCAGCATCCGTTTAGTATGTCCGTACTTCTCGCGAGTTGCATCCTTGACGTCCGTTCTTGAGTCGATGTAACACTGCACGAAGTCGGCGAGCTTCCGAGCGGATACCACAGCGGGCTCAATCAAAGCCCACTTCTCCAGTGTCTTCCGTATTCTCCCGGTCAACGAAGCTTCCCACTTCAACGTCTCGGTCGGTGCTTGCGTTGCGGTCTCTTTCGCAAGACAGAGATTGTCCACGTGCCGAGCGATTGTTTCCGCTTGACGCTTTGCGATGTCTCCAAGCCACAGCGACCGACGATTACCGCTTTCGCGGAATTGAAGTCTCCAGCCTGTTCGATTGCGGTCTGTTTCTCTACGAAGTGATGCCACGCTAGTTCTCCAATGCCGCGACGACGGCGTCCGGGTTGTACCGTCTCAGCTTACCAATCTTGACGCTTGGGATGCGGTCTTCTCGGGTAAGCCGATCCACGGTGGACGGGCTCACGCTGATTAACTCGGCAAGCTCATCACCGCTGACGAGCATCGGTTGCGGTTTCATAGATGCTAGTTCGCGTGCGACAGCTTGCACGATCTGTTTGACGAGTGGATCAAAATCAATCATCTGGGTAAGAAGCATTCACGGATTCGCAAACGCGGCGACCCAAGCGACGACGCTCAGAATCTCAACCGCGACCGCGACGAACGCCGTCGCGGCTGCCTTTGATTCCATTCCCTGCTGCCTTGCAGGATTGCCCGATTGAGAACGCATCGGCATGTGTGGCGTTCGGGCTGCCAAGGTTCATTGGTTCTGCGTCCTTTCACTTGGCTTATCAGTTGAGTCAGTATCATTCAGGCTTTGGGCTGTTCTACTGGCGACTTCCACAAGCTAAGTTCACCGCCTGCCCGGTCAAAGACAATCTCTTCGGGGTCCAGGCGATTCGCCTCTTGCTCGAACATGTGCTGCAACATGTCGACATGATCCAAGAGATTGCCGAAGGTTCCAAGTTCACCAAGAAATCTTGCTAATCGATCGTCGTCCCACTCTTCAACCACGGTGTCAAATAGCTTCGAGCCGACGATTTCACGAATCCGGTTGCGTACCGCTAGGGCGAATCTTGCGGCTGTTTCCCGTTTCTGTTTACCGCGTGCGTGCGGTCTCGGATCGTCCAGCAACGCACGTTCAAGCGACCACCCGCGTTCTCGGACGCGATTTCGCACGCGACACGCGGGGTGACCATGTCGCTTGCACAACTCTGCGAGCGGGAGTTTCTCACCCGTGAATGGACAGACCCACAACTCCACGTTGGTCTTTCCCCGCCTCGATGGAGCCCAACGGGCGGAGCCGGGACCATAGTGGTTGCAGTCCGATACAACCATCGCCCCAGAATCGGTCGCCAACTCAATCGGCGGAGCCCCCATGTCTTCAAAGAACCCGCCGAACGTTTCCCACTTGGGATCGATCGTTGCACCGGTCCGCCTTTTCGCCTTCACACGGGTCCACGCACGGTACCCGCCGTTCCGATCTGTTGAGAGTGGAACAAGGTGGCCATCGGGTGTCCGGAAGCGGGGCACGAGTTGTCGATAGGCATACATTCCTTTCGGAATGTTCATGTAGGTGAACGGAGTACGGGTAAGCGGGTCGAGTTTCTCACCGCTGGCGGATCGAACAAATGAGCGTTCGGGTTTCGGGGAATAGATTGGGGCCGGTTTCCGATCCTTGTGTAGGCGGTAGAACATGTCCCAGTCGTGCTCGTGTTCTTCGGCTTCGAACTCTTCTCGTAGCTTCTGCATGAATTCCGCCCGCCGCCGCTGATGCTCCGCAAAGTCATTGCGGGCGATCTCTCGGGCTACACGTTCGGCGAGAAGCGGCGGGATGATGTCGGACGGTTCCCGGGTTCCGTCAGGCTGAATGAACACGCACTCAAACGGAGCCGCGAGCGAGAGCCCGTAGACTCCGATTGACTCCGCTGGAATTGGGTCGGGTAGTGTCTTCCGAACGTCGTTCCGGTACTGATATCGAATCATGTATATCATGTCCGCCGCTCCACTTCGTCTTGAAGTAGGCGGGGGATGAACGGAGCCGGGTTAGCGGTCTCGCTGTCGATATGCTCACAAGCATCGGTCTCCGTGTTGTACCGAGTGACCGTGTATAGAGTCGAGTGACGCAATACGTGGTCGCTCGGTTTTCTATCGGTCACTCTTTCGTGACCGAGTCGGGTTTGTACGTGGTAGAGAATCACTAGACACCCCCACAACGTGCTGCAAGTTGTGATGTGATGCCTTCGAACGTGTTGGGTTCGGTGCAGACCGGAATAGTGTTCGGGGCGGTCGACACAGTGTGAATCCGTGCTGATCCGTCCGGCAATTTGACAATACGGTCGATCGACGCAACCGGAACCAAGACGGTGTCTAGTTGCTTCGTGTTTGTGTCGATTGCTTCAACGATAATGAACATGTTGTGTTCCTCTTGGAGTAACAGGGAAAGCCGCACCAACAACGTGTCGGATCGGTGTACGGTCGCCGTCCGCCCCGGGCAACAACGGAAAATGAAACCCGGGGCGGACGGTCTTTGAAAGGGCGGTGGGACTCGTGCCAATACTCACAAATCCCACCCGGTCGGTCGCAACTCCGACCGTTTACGCTTTAGGCTGGTCAGTTCTTCTTGCTCTCTCGCAGGCGGATGCCTTCGTAGATGACCGCCTTCTTTCCCCGTACCAATTTGCGGGTCTCCCCTTTATTGATCCCCGTCCGCTCGGCCAACGCACGCCCGAAAGCGTTTTGTGTTTTGGTGTCTCTCCCGGCTCCCAGTTGATATGCCTCGTACAATGCGGACGCAGTCTCCCAGGCATGGGGGTCTAGTTCGCAACACTCTGCGATGAACTGACCAAGGGAATCTTCCTCGTTCAAATACTCATCGGTCGCATGGGTGACTGCTTCCGGCTGCGTAAACTCTCCATTCTCAAGGTACCGGTGGAAACCAGCGAGCAGCCGATTCAGAATACCGGAACCTTCCTCACGTGCGAGGATGTCCGCATAGTTCTTGATCACCTTGAGCCCTCCGATCTTGTCGAAGTCCGCGTTATGCGGAATCTGTTTGATTCGTCGACGCAGTCCGTTGTCAAGCGATCGAATCTTGGGCAGGTGATTCGTCACCAACAGAAACTTGGATGTCCGTTTGAATTCCCACAAGTCTTCGTGCATCCGACGAGCCTTGATGAAGGGGTCACCTGTCAGGTACTTGAGTCGACCTTCTTTCAACGTCGAACCTTCGTCCGGCTCGTTGATGATGATGAGTCGCTTACCAAACAGGTCGGCCATTTCGGTTGGGTGACTGTTCTTCTCGCCCAACAGAAGCGTGTCGGAGCCCATTTCGACATACTCGCCGCCGATCTTGGAGACGGTGTTCCAGATTGTCGATTTGCCGTTGTTCCCGGTACCATATGAGATCGGCATGATTGCTTCGCCGGTGTCGCCCGTCAGCATGTAGCCGAACACTTCTTCGACATAATCAATCAATTCTTGATCTGTTTGGTAAACGTATCTCAGCGTATCATCCCACTTCGGGCACGTGGCACTCGGGTCGTAGACAACGTCGTCCGCAATCTTCGTAATCATGTCGTTGGGATCGTGCGGCTGTAGTTCTCCCGTATTCATGTTGAGCGTGCCGTTCTGGACGTTCAACAAGTACGGGTCCGCGTCCAGGTCGTTGTAGTGGCAAGCGACACGGGGTTTCCCTCGCGACATTTTCTCCACGCCTTGTGTGCCACCAACGTTGTTGAGGCTCTTGAGGAAGGTATTGACCTTCCCAGCTTCCTTGGCCGACAGATTACGAGGAATCTGGTCCCACAACGAATCAGCGAAGTTGCTGATAAGTTCGTTCACGCCGACATCGTTGAAGTCCGTCACCCATCGTCGACCATCCCACGCCAACCACTTCTTCCAAGCGGAAACGTAGCGGACACGGTCGCCGTAAGTCTCAACAAACTTCTGGGCCGCGACGTTGTGGTTGCGGTTACTTTCGGATGCGAACCAACAGTCAGTTTCGGGCTCGGGCTCGCCGGTTACGGGGTCAACCTTTCTTGCGGGCCACTCTTTTGCGTAGCGGTAGAGTGTCGCCACGTCTCCGCCGTCGTTGCCGACGGAGTCGAGAGCCCGCTGTAGCTTTGTAGTTGCCTCTGATTCGTCGTACTTGCTCGAACGGGCCGACCACGAGTGATAGGCTTTCGACGCTTCTTCAGCAGTCAATTCTTCGCGAACAACCGCCGATGCGAGCACACCCGCTACGCGGAACCACACGGGCTCGGGTTCTGCGTCGATACGGTCCAACGCTGCGAGATAGTCCGCGTAGCCGTGACGGGCAGCTTGGGGGCGTGGGGCGTTCATGACCGCCCGCGTAGTTGCGGGGAACGATTGCTCAATCGCTCCCCACTGGTCTGTGATTTCACTGAACATTGTTGAGATTCTCCGTTGTTGTTGATTCAAGAGTTGTTAGACCGTTTGCGGCGATGTCGTTTGACCAATGAAAGAGAACGCCACCGCCGTTGCCACAATCGACGACGGAGCCAAAGTCGAAACCCGCTCGCTCGCTCATCACGTTGAGAACGATTGCGGCAAGTTGTGCGTGATGCGTCCCCGTCAACGTCTTCATGCGTTCGGGGAACGTGTAGAGAATGTGGTACCCTTGCCCACTCTTGCTCGTGCGTAGAGTCACATTCGGATCGGCGAGACGCTCGACCGCCTCGACGACATCTGCGAGTTGTTCGGGTGTGCAACCGTCGGAGTGATTTGGACCGTCGAAATCAAACCCGACCCACTTAGAGAATCCGTCCGCGTTCCATCCGGTCGAACCGAACGCATTCGCGTAGGCGAGTAGTTCAACGGGGTACGTGGTCTTCTCGGGAATTCGCGGGGCGTCGGTGTTTCGTTTGAAGGGTGAGCGGAGCCCACTCCACATGACGCGGTCGAGGTACTCTGGATCGAGTGCTCCCGCTTCGATTGCTGCCTCTTTGTCGATCCGAAGAAAGTACTCATCGGTGACGCTGAGTCGGGCGAGCGGTGTAGACGCGATTCGCGGATCGTCGTTGACGACGATTCGGGCGAAGTCTTGGACAAGGGCGGATTGAAATTGAGTGCCGACAGGGTGATCGTCAATGTAGGAATGCAACGCTTGCAAAATGGTCTCCCGGTTCGAGGTATTGGGCAGAGACGGTCCGCGACGGTGCGGATGTCTGATGAGACGGGGGTGCGATGTCCGTCTGCGGAATCTCGTTTCGTCCGCCTTAACAACAGGTTCACGAAAGCGATAAACCGATAGGAATTTCAGAAAAGTGCTATGACCTCCAATGGCTGAGAGGCATTACGCGACGTGCGTAACGCCAGACCCACGGAGAGCCGTGGGGCCAAGAGGCATAGGACGCCGATCATCGTGAACGGCCCTCTCCTTCACCCGACGCGATGGCTGCGGTCGGTCTGCTTGGAGACGGTTCCCGGGACTGACCCGGGTATGGCATTCGCTCCCGACATCCTTGCCGGTACTGCGGCAGCACTCACACCTAAGCTGCGATGGTGGGCGGATACAATCCGCTATTGCACAACTCTACAACGTCATTCGGCAAAGTCAATTTATTTTAACCAGATTTCCCATTTTGTCAGACTTGTCGACGGCGGTGCGGGATGTGGACACGATTGGACACAATCATGTGTGTTGTGTAGGGAAATGCTCCAATTCCCTATGCAACCAGTCTTAAGGTGTCCAATCGTGTCCACACCCCTCTTGTGGGCCGCAGGTTCCGGGGCCGCCCGCAAAACCGCTACTCCCGGAACAATCGGCCCAATCAATACAGCATTCAGACCAAGCACTATCCGTCACAGTCTCTTGAATCCATCCAGCCCCCTAGATGTGTTTCGTCGGCATGGCTCGGATTTTCGGAACATCTCTCACAAAGCCTGGTGGTTTATCCCTTTCGTGCGTCTGTTAATCAGGGTGGATGACAACCCGACCCCAACAAACGAGAGACCAATGACGAACGAAAGCACAGAACCCGATTTCTCACACTTACCGAGCGACCTACGCCGGCGGGCAGAACGCAACCACCGACTAGATAAGTACGAAGCAGAGCGTACCGCCAACGCGGAGCAAAGCCCGCCCGACGATCCGGTCGCGGAATACTTCGACGGGTCAACTTTCGTCGATGACAACGTCGAAGCCGCCGCACGCGAAGCCGCAGCGGTCACCGCTGCACGTGGTGGCAACGTTTATGAGCAACGCGAAGCATCGAAGAAAGCCGCCCAGCAAGCTTTCGCACGCTCGGCCAATCCGCTCGACAATGGAGAATCGCCGTCGCTCGGACAACTCGTGAACGAGACCACAGAAGATATCGCCTTGCGTGAGGAGATTAGGTTACTCCGCAAGCAACTCGAAGCCCGCGACTCCAAAATCGGCCCCGCCGAAGCCACTCGTTTGACCGATGCGGAGTACTTTGAAGCCCGACGGACAGGCAAGCTGACCGGCATCCGGAAACCGAAGTGGGGCAACCGTGAGTGATCCGATTATCGAAATCGGGGCGTGGGCGTTGCCCGCGTCCAAGTGGGCTCGATTGTTCCGACGAAAGCCCCTGGCGATTCTCGAACGGTACAAGATCGGTCTACCGCCTGCCGTTGTTGTATTCGGGTTCGAGCGAAAAGCACGACCGCCAAGCGGTGTCACGCTCCGCGTCGGCGAACTCGAAATGCCTATCTCGCGGTGGGCGGCGAGAACCGGTCAGCGGTCCGGAGTAATCGAACGTCACTTGAAATCGGGGCTCTCTCACGTTGAGGCGATCTTTCACGACCCGCCAACCGGTTACCGGACGTCAACATAGAACCGATCCCGCTTTGTGCGACTTTCAGCGTGGATCGGTTTCGCCCGGCTCGGGCCGTCTTACCGAGCCGGGCAGACCGGACTGACCGTCGCTCTTGCGAACGTTCGTGAGTGGGTTCTTCGCAAGCCCGCGACGGTCGGTCCGGAGTCGATCACTCACGCGGCCCGTTTCAGAATGCGATTGACGGCGGTGTGAGTCCAGTCTCCGCGTCCCTCTTTCGTGGCGATACCCCGATCGGTCAACGCTGCCGCAATCTGTCTGAGTGTGAATCCGTCGCCGCGTAGCTCTTGCATCCAACCGATAGCCTCTTGCTCCGTCTCGTTGGCAATCAGCGTACGTCCGTCATCATCCAGATCGAAGCCGAAGCGAATCTTGCCGACACGTTCGCCATTCTCGATCTTGTGACGTAGGGCGTCGCGTGTGCGTTCTCCGATAGCTTCGCGTTCCCACTGTGCAACCGACAGCAACACGTTCAAGACAAGTCGCCCGCCCGCCGTACGTGTGTCAATCGAATCGTTGACGCTGAATAGCTCGGACTTCTCGCCGAAGTGATCGTCAATCAATCGTTGCCAGTCACCAACGTTGCGGGTCAAGCGGTCCAGCTTGACTACGGCTAGCCCTTCCGCTTCGCCCTTGCGAAGCATGGTCAACGCACGTTGCAGACCGGGCCGTTTAAGACTCTTGGCGGACTCTCCCGCGTCTTCGATGACCGCGACAATATCTAGGTCATACAAGTCCGCGTACGCTTCTAGCTTCGCCCTCTGGGCTTCCAGTGACAGACCGCTATCGGCTTGGTCTTTCGTGCTGACTCGACAGTAAAGAATGACTTTCATCGGTGTTGCCTCTCGTTGTGTCACTCAAGACTACGTCCGCTGACCCTGAGGGCTAGGCAAATCTGTCCACAACCGGTCGTCTGTGAACGCGGCCGCTTGATTAACTGTCGCAACCGGACCGGTGTGGTTGTGACGGTTGACTTCGATTGATAGATGTCAAGCAAGTCTGACCGGCTTTCTGGTTGTTCAGATTGCAACAACTGGCGGGTGATGCGGGCAAATCCCTCTATCACCCATGTCACACGTGCAACGTGACCGATGGTTGTAGCGTGTGTGCGTTCCAGTTGGACGGGCTGTAGCAACTGAGCAGTTGCGGTCGTGCCGGTGAGACTCGTTGTCGGTGTCGCAACCGAACGGCCGTCAGCACCGGATACCCAGTCGCACTGGCTGTGCTACCGACTGACGCAGTTGTTCCGGTTCACCGGTTCGACCGGTCTGCCGCTTAACGTGGTCGAGCAGAAGACACACGGCACACCAACTGAAACGATTGCTTTACTCGTGCTGAGTCGACGAGTTGTGCTAGCTCGTCGCTTGGTAGCAGTTGGTGCGGTGGACCGGGTCGGGTCGGGGGTGGAGGGTTTTTGAGCGTTGGGGATTAGACGGGCGGTGCCTGTTATGACGTGCGGCCCTTCGCTACCGCAAAGTCGGGATCTCTGAAGGGAGATTCAAGGATCGGAATGGATGTCTACTCACGCTCTGAGGGAACATGCATTAGATTATTGGGCGATTACAACCATACCATGCGGAGGGGCGTCAATTGCGACTTGTCAGAGCTAGGGTAACCAATTATCGCAGCATTATTGATTCCGGACTGGTCGAGCTTGAGACCGACAAGACGATTCTTGTTGGTCCAAACGAAGCTGGTAAGACAGTATTTCTGCAAGCAATACAGCAACTTGAACGCCCTGCCGGAGTGAAGGGATTCGATGCGTTACGCGATTACCCAAGATCAAAGTACAACGAGATAACCACCGGCCAGATTGATCCTGCTGACGTTGTCGTGGTAGAGGGTCATTTCCGGCCAGAACCGGAGGATTTGGTTGACTTTCCAAAGGAGTTTAAGGACTGCACTTACGTCCTCAAGCGAAAGCTGAACAACAGAGGCGTTCACCATCTTGACGGCGTTCCAGAACGTCCAACCTATAAGTCGGTCCGAAACGATTTGGCCCGGTTGTGTGCTCATGTCGATCCTCGTGTTCCCGATCCGCCGCCACCGCCCCAGGGTCAGCCGCCTAAGAAATCACCGCCTAAACCAAGTGAACGCCTCGCTACGTTAACTTCGGGGTGGAAAGATTGGCATTATGTGACGGGCGATAAGGCAAAGTCGTTGGCAAGCTGGCTTGACGATGTGCTCGTATACGTTGACGAGGATGAAGAAAAGGAGGTCAAGCGTCATGCGAAACTCGTTGACGTATGCACTGACATCTACTCTGACGTTCTTGATCATCTTGGGTCCCGTGTGCCAGTGTTCGTTCTTTTCAGCGACTACTTTCGGATTCGGCCACTCATTCACCTTGATCATATGGCGAAGCGTGTCGAGCAGAATCTGCTTGACGATGATCAATACGATTATGGTAACCAGTGCCTATTGAAGTTGCTGGGATTCAATGCACGAGAACTGTCTGATCTTGGTAAAGCGATTGATCCAGCAGAGAACAACGCCGAGTCAATGAAGAAGTATCGGGATCAGTTGGACAAACGCAGCTATCAACTGAATGCCGCAAGTGTCAAACTGACCACGGAGGTTAATGCGGTTTGGTTGCCAGAGAAGAATAGACCGGCTGCTGATCGGCTTCGGGTTAGTGCCGACGGGCAGTATCTCAAGGTGGTCGTCGAAGATGACCTCGGAGTCGAAATTGAACTGGATCAGCGTTCGCAGGGATTCCAATGGCTAGTGTCGTTTTTCGTCGTGTTCTTTGCCGAATCATCGGACCAGCACAAGAATGCAATACTGTTGCTGGATGAACCTGGGGTACATCTTCACGGTCTTAAGCAGCGAGATTTTCGAGAAACAATCTCCAAGCTGGCTGTCAAGAACCAGACGATCTTTACAACACATTCGCCGTTTCTCGTGGGGCCGAACGAACTCGACAAAGTTCGCGTTGTCGAAATGACCAAGCGAGAAACCGGGACAGTTGTGCATACCACGGTTTCGGCAAGTGACCCCGCCGCGTTGTTGCCGCTGCAAGAGGCACTTGGATACGATCTCGCTCAGAGCCTATTCAGTACGCAGCGAAACCTAGTGCTCGAAGGACTGACCGACCATTGGTATCTGGACGCGACAGCTCAACTGCTCAACGACGCAGGAGTCTGTGCCCTAAATGAAAAGATTGCACTAGGTTCTGTTTGAAAACCGTCATTCGCACATCAGATTTAGAAATCTCTGGATGCAGGCAAGTTTGATCATACCAGAGTAGTTGATTGCCGTTTTCT
>JBCBLJ010001123.1:0-2006 GCA_038520195.1 Planctomycetota bacterium | reverse complement strand
TTCGCCAGTGCCAATACTGAAAGCAAGCAGGCGATCAACGAGTAGTTGTGCATCGATTCATCTCGTGAAACGGGTGGTGCGATCAGTCCGTATTTTGCTGGACAGCTGCCGGGTCCTCAACGGAGGTTTTGCGAGAAAGCCACCGTTACAATGTGATTTGCCTTTCTTCTCCCCACCTAACGGCATCCCCATGCCCCGACGCTTTTTCGCACTGGCGGTACTTGCCGTGCTCACGCGCGCGATGCCGGCCCGCGCTCAATTCGAACTCAACGCTCGAACCATCGATGCTCTACCGGACGACCCAGCCGCGGAAATGGTGGCGGGAATGCATCGTTTCTTGGATCGCAAAATCGAGTCACTCGGAGAGACGCGGCAGACCTATTGGACCGATTCGGCTTCGATCAACTCGAATCGCGATTCACTGATCGAACAACTGGGGCTGGAACCCACACGTTGCGAAAGCGACTCCGTCCTAAACGAGTATCAACCAACGACACCATCGCAGCCGGTGTCTGTCGCACGGGTTCGTTGGCCGGTGTTGTCGCACCCGGCACCTCAACTCTCGAACACGGCATCGCTTTGGGGGGAAGGTCTCTTCTTGAAGGGGCCCGCGGACCGACCGCTGTTGATCCTGATTCCCGACGCGAGCGAAGCGCCCGAGGATTACCTGCGTGATGACGTGCTCGCCTATGCTTCCGCCGCGAGTGTTCTGATTGCGGAGACGGTCGGCTACGACTTTCACAAACATGGCAGTGTCGAATTGACTCGGCGCGACTACCTTCACCGCGCGGCATTTGAACTCGGGCGAACGCTCACCGGCTACGAAGTTCAAACGGTTCAAGCCGCCATCGACCGGTTCGCGACGACAGAGACGATCGTTTGTGGGATCGGCGAAGGTGGGCGCACCGCGTTGATGGCCGGTTCAGTTGATGACCGTATCGATTGGACGCTGGTGGGAGGATACTTCGCGAACCGCGACGGGCTCGCGAATGAACCTTTGAATCGACAGCTGTTTGGTTTCTCACGGCGATTCAATGACGCACATTTGGCTGCGCTCATTTGCCCGCGCGGGCTGGTTGTTTTTGACGTTGGTCCGTATTCGGTGAGTGTTGCCTCACGCGGCGCCGCGCCGGCGAAATGGAAATCGCCGTCTCTGGAGGAATCGCGAGCGGAGATCCACGCGTCCAAGAGACTGGCCAAACGTCTTTCCCTCGACACCTCCAAAAGCCGCGTGGTTTCTGACCTTCATTCCGCGATCGAGCTCACTCTGGGTGAGCGTTTTGAGAAAGCTGAGAACGTCAAGGGGAGCAAGCCGGAACTGCAAACTCGGGTTCGAACAAGAGACGAGCGTCTGTTTGCAACGGTCGACGCGCACAATCAAGCCGTACTGGCGGAGAGCGAATACGAACGCGCAAGGTTTCTCAACCTTGGTCACACACGGACATCCAGAGAGACCGAGTCCAACCGTTTAGACACTTCTTCCGAACGGGCCTATCGGGCATCGATTCAGCGTTTCCGAAGTCTCTTTGAAGAGCAAGTGATCGGCCGGTACGACGAGGAGGTGTTGCCGATGAACGCTCGAAGTGTGCAAACGCATCGCGGCGACGGCTGGACCAGCCATGGGGTGATCCTCGACGTGTTCCCCAACGTTTTCGCCTATGGCGAGTTGCTTGTTCCTGATGGCATCGATGCGAACGAGAAGCGGGCCGTGGTGGTCTGCCAGCACGGCTTGGAGGGCCGACCTCAAGACACGATGCTCGGCGATCACCGCGCCTACCACGACTACGCCGCGAGGCTGGCGCAACAGGGCTACCTGGTTTTTGCGCCCCAGAATCCGTATATCGGCAAGGACGACTTTCGTTCGCTCCAGCGCAAGTCCTATCCACTTGGGAAGACACTTTTCTCGCTCATCGCGGCGCAGCACCGTCAAATCTTGCGATGGCTGAAGACGCTCCCAAACGTTGATCCTGACCGGATTGCTTTTTATGGACTCTCCTACGGTGGCA
>JBCBLJ010000839.1:0-3623 GCA_038520195.1 Planctomycetota bacterium | reverse complement strand
CTGAACGGCATCGCACGCGTCCAAAAACAGATCCAAGCGTTGCTGAACCGTTCAGTTCGCTCACCAACACACCGTCATCCATCGGGATTTGAAACCCAGCAATATCTTGGTTACCGATCAGGGTATGTGCCAACTGATCGATTTTGGGATCGCAAAGCTTTTGACCGAAGGGATCGGAGACAGAACAACTGTCGCGACCCAAACCGAATTTCGCGTAATGACACCCCAGTACGCCAGCCCAGAACAGATTCGCGGTACACCGCTGACGACTACCAGCGATGTCTATTCGCTGGGAGTGATACTGTACGAATTATTGACAGGTCAGCGCCCCTTCAAAATTGACTCGCATGAACCGTCGGCGGCATCCCGCGTCATCGAGTCGCGGCAACCGGCCAAACCGAGCCAGATCCGTGGCGAACTGGCGGGAGACCTGGACAACATCGTGCTGATGGCACTGCGTGATGAATCGGATCGTCGCTACGTCTCGGTGACACAATTCGCAACCGACATTCGGCGGTATCTAGACGGACGACCCGTGATCGCCAGGAAAGATACGTTCGCCTACCGCTGTTCAAAATTCATCCGTCGGAACCAAGTGGCTTCGATTGCTGCGGTCCTGATCGCGATTTCCCTGGCCGGCGGCGCGATCGGTGTCACGACCCAGTGGATTCGCGCCGAGCGATCTGCCGTGCGTGCGAAATGGGAACAATACCGAGCCAACGTCGCTGCGGCCGCTCGTGAGCTTGAAACCGGAAACAATGCTTCGGTAGGAAGGTTGCTGGAAAAGTCGCCCGACGAACTTCGGGGCTGGGAATGGGATTATCTCAACAGCCAGCGGGACATGAGTGTCCGAGAGCTTTCAGGAACCCATCAAAAAACGAGCAACTTAGTTTTCAGTCCCGTCGGATTTCGCTTGGCCACCGTGACGGATCACCACAGCATTCAAATTTGGGACGTTGATACGCTTCAGCCCTTCGCCGAGTTGACCGGTCATTCGGATGGAATCCGGCAAGTGTTGTACAACGTCGACGCGACCCGTTTGGTTACCTTGTCATCGGATCAAACGGTACGTCTTTGGGATGCATCAGACGGTCAGTCGATCGCGATCCTTGGCGAAACGGGATACACACGAATCGCCGTTAGCCCAAACGGGAAAACCGTCGCGGCAGCCGGCGTTGATGGTTCAATCAGCTTGTGGGATACAGACGACGGCACGCCCGCTGGTCTGGCAATCGGTCACTCGTCAGAAATCAATGACATTGCGTTCCGACCCGACGGACGCCAGTTTGCCACGGCTTCGTACGATCGAACGATTCGGCTGTGGGACATCGGTGAAATCGCCGAGCCGATCGTCCTACGCGGTCATGATGGCCCCGTGCAATGTATCGCTTACAGTCGCGACGGATCGCGTCTCGCGTCGGGAGGCGCCACTCCGGATACGAGCGTGATCATCTGGGATCTGGTCGGCGACGACGAAAGCGTCCGTGGATCGGGGCATCGCGGAACGATCAGCGTCGTTCGTTTCAGCCCCGATGGAACGCGCGTGGTCAGTGGTTCGGAAGATCAAACCGCGCGACTCTGGGATGCGAAAGACGCATCCGTCGTTGCGCTGCTGCGAGGGCATCGCGGAGCCATTCGAGATGTCCAATTTGAGCCAAGCGGACAACTGTTCGCGACTGCATCGCAGGACTCGACTGTTCGTTTTTGGAACACGCGCGACGCCAATTTGATTTCGGTGCTTCGAGGGCACACCGGATCGGTCAACGCGATCGCCTTCAACGCGACCACACCGATTCGACTGTGGAATTCGGACACGGGAAAGCCTGATGCCGCGCTCCAAGGCCGGCAAGACGTCATGGATTCGCTGGTTTTCAACTCTCGATCCGCGTTGATGGCAACCAGCGCAAGCGATGGTACGATTCGTCTTTGGAATCGAAAGCCCGGACTTCGTGACGGTGTGATGGCCGGACATACCAGTGCCGTGCGCCACGTTACGCTTTCGCCAGATGATTCGATGGCAGCGTCGATCAGCCGCGATGGTCACGTGATCGTTTGGAATTTGGTCACTCGCCAGCAGATTCGCAATTTCCATTGCGGCGAGTCCAAATACGTGGCGTCTGGGTTCAGCCGAGACGGACAATCGCTGTTCTGTGGTACCGAGCGAAACGAACTTCATTGCTGGAGCATCGCGTCCCGCACCCGATGCGTCATCGGCGACGAGTGCGGTGTGGTAGACGAGCTTCCGGCGGAGATCGCGTTTAGTCGCGACCGACGTTGGGCGGCGGTTATCGATGCCGAAAGTCGAGTGGTTCTGCATGATGCTGATCGTGGCGGTCATCCGATCCCGTTGTCCGTCGGCCCAAGTCCGATTACGGGGTTCTCTTTTTTTCCACACAATCGGGCGCTGTTGGTGTGCAGCGATCAGAACCGGTTGTTCCGAGTCGATCTGCAATCGCGCGCCGTAACGCCGCTTGGGGTACTGGATTTCCACGCACGAACGCTCGCTTTCAACTCGGACGGAAGCTTGGTCGCGGCCACTGGAAAAGGTGACAGGGTTTCGATTTTGGAAACGGATACCTGGACTGAAGTTGTTTCGCTACTTTCGCCGAGCTATGTCCATTCGATTGCATTTTGCCCCGATCAAAGCCGTCTTGCCTGTGGATGTCGTGACAACGCGATTCGTTTGTGGGACACCAAGACCTGGCGATTCGTGGCAGAACTGACCGGCCACGAACATGCCGTCGAGACGTTGGCATTCACCCATGATGGGACACGAATCGTGTCGGGATCATCCGACCACAGCGTTCGAGTCTGGGACACCCTTTCCCAGCGTGAACGGCTTGACGAGCAGTCCCGTTAGACTGTGGCTCTATCGGCCGATCAACAATTCCCCTTCAAATTCCAATTGAACACGGTCACGCTCCTACGACCTTTGCATCATCGCCCGACACCCAATGTTCGACCGCCCGCTCCGATGTCTCCGGATCGATCGTCGCGGGTCTGTCGCTCTGCTGCGGAACGAAGGTCACGACCTTGCCCATACCCAGGACGTCCGCCTGCCGCGTTACAGCCTTACGATCCTTATCCGCCGAACTCCATCAGCATGATGCTGCTGCCATCTGGGGAATCAAACGTCGTGGGACGGTGAAAAGTGGCCAACGCGGAGTCGCGTTCTTTTCCGAGGTTGATTTGCTTTCCGCCAGTGGAAAAGTACCAGCTTTGCGTTTGCTTTCGAAAGAAGGGCTTTGGTCTTCGCGACATCGTTCGACTCCCGATTCGTGCATGAAACGTGCATTTGACGTTTCACGCATTCGGAGCCGAAGATGAAAAGGCAATGAATAGCCGAGTCGGGATGACAAGATTCGAACTTGCGACCTCAGCACCCCCAGTGCTGCGCTCTAACCAGGCTGAGCCACATCCCGATGAGACAAGCGTAGCGAACGCTTTGTCTGATTTCTAGAGCGGAGTCGGTTTGTTGCGGTTCGCGTGAAGGGCCGGTACGCCTTCTGGACGGATGCCGACGGGTGCGTGAAACTCCCGGAAAACCTCGGAGGAACCGCACATGTCTTTTGCCACCCAACTCGCCGAAGCGGTTCGGCGAACGCGATCGGTGACCTGCGTCG
>JBCBLJ010000588.1:0-5410 GCA_038520195.1 Planctomycetota bacterium | reverse complement strand
CTGTCGAGTTTTTTGACAACGTTCTCGCTCGCACTCGGCGTCGCGTTGGTCGTTTTGGTGCTCGCCGTCTTCGGCATCATCACCGAGGCTTTCTCGCGCTGCCCTTGGGCGCGCCGACGACCAGGTTGTACCCGACTTGCGCGTTGCGCGAGAAAGCCTCGGTGATGATGCCGAAGACGGCGAGCACCAAAACGACCAACGCGACGCCGAGTGCGAGCGAGAACGTTGTCAAAAAACTCGACAGCGCGCGATAGCAGAAATTGCGGTAAGCGATGCGGAGCAACCAGGCGAGTCGAGACAACATGCCGAACGTACCTCAGGCGGATTGAAGGACTCGGTTGATCGAAGCCAGATCATCGACCCGGCTGAAACGCTTGGCGACATCCATCGCATGGGTCACCATCAAAAGCGACACCTCTTCCTCGCGGCAGGACTCGATGATTAGCTCCAGTACATTTTCGGCGCTGGCTGGATCGACATTCGCCGTCGGCTCATCCGCCAAAAGTAGCCTCGGACGTCCGGCCAAAGACCGGGCGATCGCGACGCGTTGCTGTTGGCCGACGGAAAGTTGCTTGGGACGGTAGTTCGCGCGGTCGGCGAGCCCCACGCGGTTAAGTAACTCCTTCGCCCAGGACGGATCGATGGGTCGATTGCCGAATGTCATCCCCAGTTGAACGTTCTCCAGGGCGGTAAAGGCAGGCAGTAAATTGAACGTTTGGAAGACGTAACCCACCGTCGCCGCTCGACAACGGTCTCGTCCCTGTTCCGAAAGCCGAGTCAGCTCGATTCCAGTCAGTTGGATGCTCCCGCTATCGGGGCTGAGCAGACCCGCGATCAGATGAAGCAGTGTCGTTTTGCCCCCGCCACTAGTGCCGATCAACGCGACCTGCTCGCCGGGATCGATGGAAAACTCCGGGAGATCCAGGACCGTCAGTGAACCACCGCCGGGCTGGCTGAAACTTTTGATCAAGTCTTTGATCTGTAGCGTGGGCTTGGGCTCGGTCACCACTGGTCGCTCGGGTCAGAAGGAATCATGTTTGCCACTCAGCCCCGGCCGCGCATCGCTCGAGCAAGACCACGGTCGGTGTCCCGCTTCTTGAGCGATTCGCGTTTATCGTGCAGCTTTTTGCCCTTCACCAGCCCCATCACGCACTTGGCCAATCCACGAGCATTGAAGTAAACGCGAAGAGGAATCAGGGTCAACCCGCGCTCATGGGCACGCCCGGCAAACTTGTCGAACTCTTTCCCATGAATCAGCAACTTGCGGGGCCGCCGAGGATCGTGATTCCACATGCCGGCGTTGTTGTAATGGGCGATGTCGGCACCGATCAGCCACAGCTCACGGTCCTTCACACGGATGTGAGCCTCATCCAAAGAAAGCTTGCCTTCCCGCATCGATTTGACTTCGCTGCCCATCAACATCAAGCCACACTCGACCGAGTCCAGAATCTCGTAGCGGTGACGTGCTTTTCGGTTTTCCGAAACCATCGTCAACCCCGGATCGGATTTCTTTTTTCCAGCCGAGTTCTTCTTGGACTTGTTCTTCGCCATGGTGGGGGATTGTAGCCGCAGCCGGTGCGTTAGCCATTGCCCTTTAGACAGACGCACTACAATACGAGGGACGCGGCGGTTCGCGTTTCTTTCCCGATTTTCTGGCGTTTTGCGTAGCAGTCCATGGCGTTTCGACTCCCCGTTGTCTCTGAACCCGAAATTCCCGACGGCACCGCACTGAGCGGCAGCGGTCGCCTCCCGAAGTGGCTCAAGCGGTCGATCCCCAAGAGCAACTCGAACCATCTGACCGCAGGCCTGCTCGACGAACTCCGCTTGGAGACGGTCTGTGACAATGCCAAGTGCCCCAACCGAATGGAGTGCTACAGCCAACAGACCGCGACGTTCATGATTCTGGGTAACGTCTGCACGCGACCTTGCGGGTTTTGCGCGGTGCAACGTGGTCGCCCCCCGATGATGCCCGAAGCCGACGAACCCGAACGTGTGGCGGAGGCGGCGGCCCGATTGGGTCTCAAGCACGTCGTCCTCACCAGCGTGACGCGTGATGACCTACCCGACGGCGGAGCCGACCACTTCTACCGCTGTGTCGTCGCCGTTCGCGAACGTACCGGCGCGACCACCGAAGTCCTGACTCCGGACTTTGTCCACTGCAAAGACGCATTGCGGCAAGTGATCAAAGCCAAACCCACCGTCTTCAACCACAACATGGAAACGGTGCCGCGAATGTATCGCCGCGTCCGAGGCCCCAAAAGCGATTACCGCTGGACGCTCAGCATGATGCGAAAGGTCAAGGAGTACGACCCAGACGTCAAAACCAAAAGCGGACTGATGCTCGGACTTGGCGAAGAACGCGGTGAGTTGATGGACGCCTTGGCGGACTTACGAGAATACGGTGTCGACTTCCTCACGCTCGGCCAGTACCTCCAACCCGGCGAAAAGTACCTGCCCGTGGTTCGCTATGTTCCGCCCGAGGAATTCGACGAACTCGCAGACCTCGCCAAATCGATGGGCTTTCAAAAAGTCGCCAGCGGCCCGTTTGTGCGAAGCAGCTACCACGCGCGAGACATGGCCGAATCCTGAAACAGACCGTTTCGTCCCCTCTTCTCTTCATCCCCTCGCGTTCGCCATGTCGCACGTCCCCCGCTTGCTCTGCGTCGCCGTTCTGTTGGTCTCCGTCTGCTCGTGCACGGAACCTTATGACCCCGTTCCACCGACCGTGAATCCTGTGAACCCAACCAACAAAGCCTACCCTAGCGAACCGGGCCCGATCGACGACGACGCGCCCGAAGAAATGACGCTGCTCGATTCGGGCCTCCAATACCGAATCCTGCGAAAGTCAGACGGAAGGAAACCGACCGCCGCCGATTCAGTGTTCGCGCACTACGCCGGCTGGCTCGAAGATGGCACCCAATTCGATAGCTCCTATGATCGCGGTTCACCCAGCCAGTTTTCTCTCAGTGGCGTTATCTCCGGTTGGACCCAAGGGCTTCAGTTGATTGGCGAAGGCGGAATGATTGAACTAAAGATTCCGTCCAACCTCGCATACGGCCCGGCGGGACGTCCCGGAATTCCACCGAACGCCACGCTGCTATTCCGCGTCGAACTGTTCGAAGTCCGCTAGTCAAACGACGACCAACAAAACCGCTACTCGCCCAGCGCGAGCGCGACGAGCACGCAACTTCCGTCGTCGATCACAGTCAATCCCGCATCGCGTGCCGCTTGTCCGGCCAGTTCGTGCTCGGCGCCAGGCTGCATCCACAAGTGTTTGACGCCGGCGTCAATCGCATCGGCGACGACCTGCCGCGTCACCTCCGGTGGCGTCACGATCGAGAGTGATTCGGGAATCAGCGGCAAGTCACCGATCGACGCGTAGGCTCGATGACCTGCAACCTCCGCCGCCTTGGGGTTGAGAGGGTAAACGGTGCGCCCCGATTTCGCCAAAGCGAGAAAGACCCGGTGCCCGTACTTCGCCGGGTCCGTCGAAGCACCGGCGACCGCGAAGGTACGGGCCCGCAGAAAACTCTCTTGAACCATGCTCAAAGTCCCCTCACGTCGTCGGGCGTCAACCAACCGCGAGAGACCTCCGCGACGAACGTCTCCAATGACTGGCGGACGGCGTCTTGAAGCGGCGTCGTCGTCGCGCCGGGAAACGCCTCGCAGAATGGCTGGTACTCCAAATCACAAATAAAGGGGACCGAGTCCTCGCCGACCGAAATGTTGAATCGATCGCGAATACCAAGGTCGCGCGACGCCGACTCGATTGCTTCGACGATTTGGACCGCCTCGTAGGTGTTCCCAGGGAGCGTGAACATGCCGTAGCCCTCCCAGGGTCCCAACAGGCTTTGACCAAAGGCCGCGCCGACGTCCGGCGCGAACTGGTAGTCCTGGCGAGTTCGAAACGGGATTTCATACGGTATCCCTAAAGCCACACACTTCATCGCCGTCGTCGGCGACGAGGTCAGCCCCGCGTCGCGGCCCGGTCCGAAAAGGACTCCGGGTCGCAAACTGAGTGTCGGGATTCCCGTGTCCTCACAAAAAAAGCGGGACACGCTTTCGCCGGCCAGCTTCCAAGCCCCATAAACATTGACCGGATACGGCTCCGCCAACATCGGGACCCGACCCGCCGGGTGATGCGAGCGGGGTCCGTAGACCGCGATCGAACTGGCAAAAATCAATCGCCGCACCTGATCGCCATTTGATTTGATGGCCTCGACGAGGTGCTGTGTCCCGGCGAGGTTGATTTGCAAGCCAAGATCCCGGTGCGCGTTACAGTCGGGTGTTTGGAGCGCCGCTAGATGCACGACATGAGTCACCCCAGACTGCCCGATGCTTTCGCGAAGCGACGAAAAGTCGGTGACGTCGACCTCGACAAAGGTAAGCCGACCGATGTCCACGTCCGAGAAGAGTCGCTCCGTCCGTTGCTCGTCGACGCGTCGACTGCAGATGACGATCTCGTCAGACGTATTGGCCAGCAACCATCGCACCGTTTCGCGTCCGATGCAGCCATACCCCCCCGTAATAAGGATTTTGTTTGATTGCATTGGTTCCCTCTGCAAGGTCTCATCACCACCACAAACTGATAGAGCGGCGGTTTCCTGTGTTAAATGGCTAGAATGTTGCTTTCTCCCCCGACAAGCCGGCAGATGCGTGGTATAACCACAGAGGGGTTAGGGACATCCCTTGCACCAAAAAACCACCATGCTGAGGTATCACTAACGTCACCTATCAGCCAGACCCGATTGGGTTTCAAACACGGCGGACTTCGTTATTCGGGATTGCAGGGGCAGCAAATCTCGTGAACGAAGTCCGCCTTTTTTAATCGAATTAACGTGAAAGCACATCGAGGGAAACGGGGCATAGAATGGTGGCCCTTCTGATTCGATCACTTTCCGCCCGTTGCCATGAGTCTCCACACCACACGCGGACGAGCGCTAATGCTGTCTGCGATTGTGTTCACCTTCGGTTCGTCGATTCGGCTGGGCGCGGATCGCCCTCCGAACATCCTGTTCATCCTGACAGATGATCAAAGTTGCTCTTCGCTCAGTTGCTATGGCGGAGCGATGGTCAACACGACGCATCTCGACCAACTTGCCAACGATGGCATTCGGTTTACCGACGCGTACGTGATGCCACAGTGTACGCCGACGCGCGCCGCACTTCTGACAGGTCAACACACTGCTCGCAACGGGATGTGGCATGTCATCCCTTGGTATGGAACCCCTTACGCCCCGATCGCCGAACCCATCTTTCGAGAGGAGCTCTCTTCCTCGCAGTGCCGTTTGCCGCGTTTGATGAGGGACGCCGGATACGCCACCGGCATGGGTGGCAAATGGCACCTGACGACGAACCGACGGCAAGGCTACTACACCCACCTTCAGCAATCAGCGGGTCCCGAGTTCGG
>JBCBLJ010000070.1:0-17376 GCA_038520195.1 Planctomycetota bacterium | reverse complement strand
TGGTGTATTCGCGCCCCCTTTTAGTTCGGCTCGACCTTCTCTTTCGGGGTCATACTTCGACGGGTCAAACTTGGGGTTCGCGAGCGGACGAACGGCGGTGGTTTCGACGAGGTGGGTTTCGATCAGCTGATCGAGTTGCTCAACGCGTTCTGCTTCCTTGCCGGCCAGATTTGTCTGTTCGCCAATGTCATCGTTGAGATTGAATAACTTGTAACGGTGACGTCCGTTCTCCCCACCGTGAAAAATGCGGATGAGTTTCCAGTCACCGCTGTGAACGCTAACAGCCGGTGGCAGCCAGTCGGGGACGCCTGGAGCGTGTGGAAAGTAAGTAAAGATGGCTTCGCGACCGAGAGGCTTTCCCTGGAACGCGGGGGCGATGCTGACGCCATCAAACACCTGATTCGGTTGGGCTTCGATCGAAAGCATGTCCAGGAGTGTCGGATAGAAATCGCAACTCTGAATGATCTCGTCGCTCCGTGTCCCCCCTTTGATCTTTCCCGGCGCGACGACGATCGCCGGGCCGCGAACACCGCCTTCATACATCGTCGCCTTGCCGCCGCGCAACGGCGCATTGCTGGTTGCCGTTCCGCCATCGACGAGGTTGTACATGTTTCCGCCGTTGTCGGACGCGAAAATGATGATCGTGTCGTCAGCAATTCCCAATCGGTCGAGCGTGTCCAGCAGCGTCCCCACGGCATCATCCATGCTTTCAATCATCGCGGCATACGTTGGGCTACGTTGCGGGGAATCCGCGTTGATCTTTTTCCTGTATTCCTCGATCAATGACTGCTTGGCATCAAACGGAGCGTGAACGCTGAACATCCAGTAGTTGAGAAAGAACGGTCGGTTCTTGTGTTGCTCCATGAAGTGGACGGCCTCCTTCGCCATCCGATCTTCAAGGTGTTCGTCCGGGATTTCGGGATCGTGATCGAAGTCCTTGAACTTCCACGGGGCGACGTAGCTACCCGCCGGACCCGGTCCCGGATGATGGGGCACGTCGACGTCAAAACCATGTTGCAGTGGTGAATAGGGCTCCGCTCCGAGATGCCATTTGCCAAAGTGCCCGGTCGCATAACCGTTGTCCTTGAACATCTCCGCGAGCGTGTAATAGCTGGTGTCCAGTCGCGAAACAGAATCGGGGATCGTCGAAAACCGATTCGGCGGTCCGCTCTCGGATTCGTTCGCCTTGAGAATGACCTTGGGGAGGTGGCACGTCGGCGCTGTGATCCCATGGCGAGCGGGGCTGAGACCGGTCAGAACACTGGCCCGCGTCGGTGAGCACAACGGGCTCGACGAATAGGCTCGAGTGAAAGTCATGCCCCGCCGCGCCAATCGTTCAATATTTGGCGTCTCGTAGAGTTCTGTGGTGCCATAAAGCGTCGTGTCGCTCCAGCCGAGATCGTCGGCAAGTAGGAGAATGACGTTGGGAGCTTTTTCCGCGGCATGAGCTGATGTGATGGCCCAAGCAACCACGCACAGGCTACCGAGGACAAGTCGTTCAAGAGTCTTCATGTCAGTGCTTTCGCCATGGCTTTCGGGGCGGGGCGTCTCCGGAGAGAACAGTCCGCGAGACTAATTTTATTCGTTGTTAAGCCGATACACAGTGATCGATTCGACGAGCATTTCACCGGCGTTGGCATACTTGTCGTACGTCGCGAACGGATCGAAACGGAGTTTTCGGATCGGTTCTTTCATGCTTGCGGAGAACAAGTATGCGTTCACTTGATCCGTTTTCCGTAAGGTCCGCTTGCTCTGCTGTTGCCCGTTGAATCCTTGGGATGCTTGCGCCCAGAAGAACTGGCTCGTCGCCCCATTTTCGGGCTTCGCCCGCAGCTCGATCACCAACTTGCCGGACGCTGGTTTATCAAGCCGTACCGCCATCTGCGAATCGTCGCCCGTCGCGACAACGTACGCATGGCCCGATCGATACCTGAGATCAACGTTTTTTCGGTCCGTCCAATTGGTGACATCGATTGGATTTGTAAAGTCCCATGACTGGATTTTGGTCGCGTCGGACAGGTCGATGCCATCTGGGTTGATGGAATTGTCTTTCGGCTTTGAGGTCTTCAGCGCAATGCTTGCCGCGGCGATGCCGGTCTCGGCCGCGAATTCGTAGTTGCCCGATGCGACCGACAGGATCGCAACGCTATCTTCGATCCGAATGAGCTTGACGTGCGGATGCTCGTCAATCGACTCACCGCCCTCCTTGATACTGCGGACATCGCTGGTCGGTAGATAGACCGATGCCGTGGTATTTGCGGGGATCGACACGGCGAGTCGAAACTTTCCATCGACTATTCGCCATTCGCTGCGGATCGATCCACGGATGGAGTCATAGGACGCAGCGACATGGTGGATCGCGGGGTGCATCGCATTGCTGCCGGGCGTTGGCGGTTGAGGGCAGATCTTGATGCGCTTGTAGCCTGGACCATCGGATTGTATCCCCGCGAGGCCACGGAACATCCATTCGCAAACCGCTCCGAAGGCATAGTGTGAAAAAGAGTTCATTGCCGCATTGTGACGACCAAACGCGTCTTCTTTCGTGTAGCTGTCCCAACGCTCCCAAATCGTGGTCGCTCCATTTTGGATCTCGTAACCCCAAGACGGGAATTCCCTCGACTGCAAGAGGAAGACGGCTAAATCGTTTTGCCCGGAATCGGAAAGCACCGGCAAAAGCGGCCGAGTGCCAAGGAAGCCCGTCGCCATGTGGTTTCCGTTTTCGGCCAACATGTCAGCGAGGTGTCGCGCCGTTTTGCTTCGTTGCGACTTCGGAATCAAATCCGCAAACAGAGCGAGCGCTTGAGCCGTCTGTGTGCTGACGTTGATACTTCCGTCTTCGCGAAGGTATTTGCGTTGGAAGGCATCACGTGTGGCTTCGAACTGTTTTCGGTACGCGACCGCGTCCTCGTGTCTGTCCGTCGCCGATGCCATCTCGGACATCATCTTGGCGGAAATCGCATAGTAGACCGAGTCGACGTAATCCAACGGCGTCGTCTCCCCTTGCGAGAGCCAATCGCCCCACGCATTCCCGTGTGAGATGCCGAGATCGTCCACGGACGTTGTCTTTCGCCACCGCATGAACTTCGTCATCGGTTCCCAGCAATCATCGATAACGCGAGTGTCACCGTACACTTGCCAGATCGTCCACGGACAAATGACACCGGCGTCGGCCCACGCCGTCCCGAAGTCCCATCCATGTTGGAACGGGTACGGTGCGTATCCGGGAAAGGCACCGCTGGGCCGCTGAGATTCCATCAGTTCACGGAGCCATTTGGTGTAGAAGGCTCCGATGTCGGCGTTGTATGCCGCCGCGCCCACATACGCTTGGGCATCTCCGGTCCAACCCATGCGTTCGTCGCGTTGTGGGCAGTCTGTTGGCAAGTCGAGAAAGTTTGCCCGCTGCGTCCAGACGATGTTTCGAAACAGCTGGTTCACCATCGGATCGCTACACTCGAACTCGCTGACCAGCGGCGTGTCGCTGTGAAGCACAAGCCCGGTGACGTCGTTCACGCTCGGCGAGGTAACGCCTTTCAGTTCGACGAACTGAAATCCATGAAAGGTGAAACGTGGCTGGTAGACTTCGCCCTCTGGATCGCCTTTGCAAGTGTAGTAGTCGGTCGCTCGAGCTTTCCGCAGGTTCTCAGTCATCAACCGGCCGTCAGGATGAAGCATCTCTCCGTATCGAATGCGGATGCGTTGTCCCGCTTTGCCTTTGACCTTCAGTCGAATCACACCAGCGAAATTCTGGCCCATGTCAAAGATGAACGTGTTCTCTTGCAATTGCGACACCGACTTCGCCGGCAACTCTTCGATGACGCGAACGGGGACACCCGGAAAAGCCTCCAGCTTGGGGCGACGGAAACCGAGACTTCGCTTCGTCGAGACTTTGCGAACCGGACCCTTGCCGCCGGGGGGATTCTGGAATTGAAAGAAATCAGCCGTCGGCTGACCGTTGTCTTCCGCCGCGATGGCCTGTGCCCATGCGGAATCGTCGAAGCCCGCCGATGACCATCCGTCGAGCTCTTTGCGTGCATCATACTCTTCGCCCATCAGCAAATCGGCGGCCTGGATCGGTCCGTCGCCGGTCACTTTCCACGAGTTGTCGGTACCGATGACTTCGCGAGTCCCGTCTTCGTATTCGATCTCCAGTTGCGCCATGATCGAGGGAGTCTTGCCATAGACCGAGCGGCCAGTCTTGTTGGTGCTCATTCCGGTTAGCAATCCGAATCCGACGTAGCCGCTGTACCAGCCTTCGGCGACCCACGCACCCATGGCGTTGTCGCCCGACTTCATCAAATCCGTGACGTCGTAGGTTTGGTAGTACGCCCGTTGTCGGTAGTCAGTCCATCCTGGCGCGAACAACGCGTCACCGACTCGTTTTCCGTTGACGTGCAACTCGTAAATGCCAAGTGCCGTCGCGTACACGGTCGCACGCCGGATCGATTTGCTGGAAACAAACTCGCGGCGGTATTGCCGTGCCGCGGGCAACTTGAGCGATTCGGTGTCGGCAAAGACCTCCGACTCATCTCGATGCGAGATGTAATCTGCTTGCCAATCGGAATCTGCCAAGAGTCCCATCGACCACGAAGCAACTCGGCTCGTCCGCGGCATGACCGCGTCCTGGTCCCACACCTGAACCTTCCAAAAGCAACGTTGACGCGACTGAAGCTTCTTGCCGCCGAATGCGACGAACAGCGATTCGTCTGAAGCTACTTTTCCAGAGTCCCAAATGTCCGCTTCGTCACGGTTCAATGCCGCGCGGGAGGACGAGACCATGATTCGGTACGCCGACTGCTTCTGGCCGCGCTGCTGGGATGCCAGCTGCCAGCTCAGTCGCGGCATTGCGGTGTCGATGCCGATGGGGTTGGCGAGATACTCACAACGCAATCGCGTTGCGTGCAGGTCACCCGCGGCCAGCAAGCCACTGTAAAGCAACGTGCCTAAGGCGAAGCCCAAAACAGAGAGGATGCGGTTCATCGAAGGAGTTTGGGAGCTTGGGGAATCGTGGGGGATATCGTCGAGGGAGGAACGCAAAAGTGGCCGCCCTATCCCGATTGAGTCTCTTCGTCGCGTCCGATCCACAGCGCCGCCGCGACGAACCAGACGACCGTTCCGGTCAACGCAAGCCATTTCACCGATTCACCGCTGACCGACCCCGACATCGCCAAAACGCTCGGAACCAAAACCAACGCTAAGCCGACCCAAGAGACGGTTTTTGCAACAGTCAGTGGACTCATGACGTGGCCTCCACGGCAGGATTCGATGTTTGAGTGACCTTGCTAAGCACGACGTAAAGCAGCCCGCATGCGACCCAACACGGGACAACTGCATACGCGGCAAACAACCCTTGGGCGAAGATTAAGTACAGACCCACGGCGACCGGCAGCAGCCAGGCGATTAATACGGCGAAGTTGACTTCGCGATTCGTTTTCTCGGCGTACTCGTCCTGCAGCCCGAAGCGACGCATCAAATAGAAGTCCACGGCGATCACCGCGCCCATTGGGCCCAGCACGGTTCCGTAGGTGCCGACAAAACCGAGTAGTTGAGCCGAGAGGTTTGGGAATGCTCCTGCGAGCGTCGCGACGGCGCCGGCTACCAATGTCATCACCATTCGGGAGCTCTTTGGAAAGATTCCCTGGAAAGCCAACCCGGCGCGATAGATGGTCGGGTTGGCGGTCGTCCATCCGGCGATCACCACACACAAGATTCCGGTCCAACCGATCGTCTGGTATGCCAAAAGCCCCGGATTGGCGTCCGCGGTTCCGCCAGGCCCGACCGCTAAATCGGGTTGTAACTTGATCAGCGCCGCAAACATCAATGCCGCCGCGATCCAGGCCATGTAGTGCCCAAGGAACATGCCGATCGACGGAGCCCAACCGGAAGATTTGAATTTTGCGAAACGAAAGATCGAGAGGTCGGCCATTCCAAAGTGCATCGCACCGTTGCACAGCCAAGCGAACACAACGATCTGCCAAAAGCTGAACACGCCTGGGCCATTTTTTTCCTGGACGAACGCGATTGCGTCGGTCCAGAACCTTCCCTCACGGAGTGTCGCCACGCTGGACACCTGCATCTGCGCCAGTGAAAGAATCCCGCAGGCCGCGAAGACCGCGATCATCCACGGTGCCGCGATATTCGCAACACGAGCGACCGTTTGATAGCCGGACGCGGCGACGACCGCCATCACGGCACCGACAACGACGACGAGCCCTGTGAACGAAATCGCACCCAAACCAAATGTGCTTTCCGGGACTTCGTAAAGAATGTCAAACGGAATTCCAACAGCGCTCGCCGAGACCGTGACCATCGCGCCGGCGAGGAAGCAAAACAGCAAACCATTGACCAGGTTGTAAAACTTAACCAAACCGCTGCCGGCGATCCGCTCAAGTTGGTAGTACAACGTCATCCGTTTGGCCATCGCGATGGGCGTCACAAGAAACCGCCACGTGAACACGGCGAGCAGGTTTCCCAACAACAATCCGAAAATCAGGTCGGAAAGACTCGCACCGGCGGCCAGGAACAACGGGCCAATCATGAACTCGGTTCCCGCCGCGTGCTCGCCCGCGTACATGCCCCAAAATCGACTGTTTCCGAGCAACGCCGCCTCGGGAACCGGCTCACGCTCAAACTCGCCGCCCGCGCTTGAGGTGTCTTCACTCATTCACTCGTCTCATACAAAAAGGATTCGCATCGAATTACGACAAGACGGATTGGTCGCTCCGCCGCGACAACACATCCGACTCATACGTGCGTACTCTCTCCAGCCACTCGGTTCCGGTGGGTGCTCCCGCGGATTGGCAGTAGTGATCCCAGACGGCACCCAAAGGCATCAGCTTTTGTTCCTCCAACAGTGCAAGTCGGCCCGTCAAGTCGCCATCGCGCTCGAGTTGCCGCAGCCGGTCTGTCGGTTCCAGCAATGCCGCCAGCATGGCTTTCAACGCATTGCGAGTCCCGATTACCCAGGCTGCCACTCGGTTGATGCTGGCGTCGAAGAAATCAAGGCCGACGTGAACGCGATCCAGGTAATCACCACGAACAATCTCCTGCATGATGGCCTGCAGTTCCTCGGTATAAGTCACCACATGGTCGCTGTCCCAACGGACGCCACGGCTGACGTGCAGCAAGAGTCTCGGTACATACATCATCACCGAAGAGATCTTGTCTGAAATGACTTCCGTCGGATGGAAGTGTCCCGCATCCAAACACAGCACCTTGTTTCGTGAGATCGCGTAGCCCATGTAAAACTCGTGCGACCCAACGACGTAACTTTCGCTGCCAATCCCGAACAATTTGCATTCGACCGAATCGAGCGTGTGCTCGGGCGGCAATTCGCTGGCAAAGACTTCGTCCAGCGCCGAGAGAAGTCTTTCACGCGGCCCCCTGCGGCTGACGGGCGTGTCTTTGTAGCCGTCGGGAATCCAAAAGTTGTTCATGCACGGGTTGCCTTGCGCCCGCCCCATCGCGGCGGCAATGTTTCGGCACGCGATTCCATGATCGATCCAGAACTGTCGAATGCCGGAGTCCGAGTGCGCAAGCGTGAAACCATCCGCGGCGTTCGGATGAGAGAAGTAGCTGGGATTGAAATCGAGACTCACGTTCTGTTCGCGTGCCCAATCAATCCAACCTTGAAAGTGGTCCACGACGATCTCGTCCCGATCCACCGGTCCGTTGAACTCACCGTAGAGCGCGTGAAGGTTCAGTCGATGATTGCCCGGAATCAACGAGTATGCCAATTGCAGATCGGACCGCAGCTCGTCTGGCGTTCGCGCCCGCCCCGGATAATTTCCGGTCACGGCCAACCCATTTCCAAGCGCGCCGGCGTCGCCCTCAAAACCAGCAACATCGTCCCCCTGCCAACAGTGAACCGAAATCGGGATCTCGGAGAGTCGTTTTAACGCTCGAGCGACGTCAACACCGAGCGATTGGTATTGCTCTGATGCAAGCTGAAAAGCAGCCGTCGTGTTTGTCTGATTCGACATGGAGACTCATCCTGCTGGATCGGTTTTCGCCGCTCACCGCGATGCCGACGAGAGCCACACTGTAACCTCGGTTCCATCGAAAACCTTGACGATCGGACCGCCGACTAGCACAATAGTCCCACGCAAGCCATCTACGCCAGCCCGCTCTGTCGCGGGAATCCAAACCCTTTGCACTCAACGTCGCTCATGAAAGTGCTGAAGAAACAGGACTGGTTTCACTCCGACGGATTTCCAGTTGTGGTCGAACGACGCGACCCTCAAGAGCCCTTTGGTCTGCACTGCCACGAGTTTTCAGAGATTGTGATCATCACCGGCGGGACGGGAGTTCACATCACCGGTGAGGACCGGTACGAGCTGCAGACGGGGGACACCTTCGTCATTGGCGGTGACCGACCGCACGACTACCTCAACATGAATCAGCTCAGCCTGATCAACATCCTGTTCGACCCCAACGAGTTGCCGATGAACGTCGGCGATCTGCAATCACTTTCGGGCTACCACGCCCTGTTCACGCTTGAGCCGGCCTGGCGCAAGCGACATCAATTCACCAGCCGACTTCAACTGCGACCGGTCGAGATTGCCGATGCGATTGAGTTGGTTGATAAGTTGGACCGCGAATTGACAAGTCGCCGAGCGGGATTCGGCGTCATGGCGATCGCCACAATGCTCGAGATCGTGACCTTCCTTTCACGGTGCTACAGCGAGACGGGTAATCCCACCAGCAAGACGTTGATTCAGGTCGGCGAGACCATCGCTTATATGAGACGCAACTACGCTCAATCGATTTCGCTGGAGGAAATGGTCGCGATGTCCGGCATGTCTCGCACGAACTACCTACGGATGTTCGAGACCACGGTAGGCACTTCGCCGATCAACTATCTCATCGGGCTTCGAATCGACGAGGCCAGTCAGCGTTTGCGTGAGACAAATCAAAGCGTCACTCAAATTGCGTTGGACGTTGGATTCTCGGACAGCAACTACTTCAGTCGGCAATTCCGCAAAGTGTGCGGTCAATCACCGCGGGACTATCGAAAGCAGAATCTCTCCGCACGTGCCTAGTATTTCGCAGCCGCGTCGACGTCAGCAGCTGCCGCAGTGCACCCCGTCGGCTCAACTATCGGACGGTGATGACGGGAGCATCCGTTCCTTTGAGTAGCTTTCGCGTGAAGTCAATGGTTGTCTCCGATGTCTTCTTTCGGAATTGAATCGGGTAGGGTTTTCCATGAAAACACTGCTCTTTGAACCCGGCTACGAACAATGACGCCCCTGATCGAACTTCAAAGATTGGACGTTCATCGGTCGGATCGATCTGCTTCGTCGTGTACTCGTAGGCTCCATAGATCTCGGTTCGACCACCATCGGTCGTTAGGAATCGTCGGCCATCGCCTTCGCTTTTGGTGCCCATCACCCAGAGCTTCGCGCCGCGGTTTACGACCAGAGCCGCGTTCTCATCATTGCTACCTTTTCGTGTTTCCGGATTCAGTTGTCGGGCCCAGCAGGATTGGAGCGGGTTCCGCAAGTCTACCGATGCGGGGCAGTTGGTGATGAAGAGATCACCGGTGCCATCGCCAATGATGACGCCGCTCAGCGAGTCACAGACCATCGTCGAATCGCTCGCGTTTCGATAGCTAAGCGGCGTGCCGCCGAACGGATTGATGTTCTCAAAGCGAACACTTTCCGCGGCGTCTTGGGAGACGACAAAACCTCCGGGACCGAGGATCCTGGCCCAGCCGAGACCGATGATGTGGCGAACGCTTCCGTGAACTCGCACTTCGCCTTCGAGGTTGTACCAATTGCGTTTCTTCCCACGCGGAGACGGCGGAATCGCGAGCACCGATTGACCCGCCGCCGCGGCGGCATCAATCGCCTTTTGAAAGGCAGCCGTATCGTCGGTTTCGCCATCGGATGTGACGCCGAATTCGCCTGCGTTGACCCACTGAGCTAGATTTGACTCCCAGTCCGCAGGCGGCGCTTTCTTGATGGGCAGCCACTGCGAGTTAGCGGTTGCAACCGTTCCATCCTGAAACCGAATGGGGTGCGATGAGTAGCTCGCGATGTTTCCCGATCGAACCGATGGCTCACTTGATCGGGGTGGTTCGTTTTGCAAGGTGACACTCCCACCGTCAACGGCGAGGTCCCGAGCGAAGAGCATTCCGCTGTTGTAAATGCTCGGGATCATTGAATCGCTCGTTCGCAGCTGCCCTCCAATGATCGCGGCGTATCCCGACCACCAATGCCACGTCTTGGGATAATGGACCTTCAATGCTTGAGGCGTGTCGGTGACACGTAGGTTTTCGATGCCAACGACGTTCGCGACGATCTCGAGTGCCCTCTCACGACAATTCGATATGGTCAAGTCGCAGATCGTTTGGCCATACGCCCATTGGCTTTTCATGCCGATTTCAAAGCCATCAATCGAACAGTTCTGCACCCACGAAGGGCCTGATTCCCCGAGAAAAGCGCAATTGATCCCGATCGCGCCGTTCCCGACGATCGACAAGTCCTCGAGAATACCCACGTTCGACGCGTAGTAGCGAACACCATCGACGTCCGGGTTGTCGCCCACGTCGATCGTGAGGTGGCGAACGTTCCGCATGAACCAATTGGCGGACGTCTTCACGCCTCCCTCAAACGGATGCAACTGGAGCACCGAAGTGACTTTTCGTTTGGGGTTCTTTGCCTGGCCAACTTGCTCGGCGACCTTGGCTTCCTCTTCGGTCGGCTCTTCTCGGCCGTTGTTGATGTCGCTATCAAGTCGGATGATCGTTGTCTCGCGGTCCTGGCCCCAGATCCAAGGTCCGACTCCCGAGCCGCGGCGCCCACGATTCGCCACCAGGGAACCGGTGACGCGATAGGTGCCAGCGGGAAGATACACGATCCCGATTGACTCGCCGCCTTCGCCACCGCTGCGGTCAATCGCACTTTGCAGCGCCGCGGTGTCATCCGCTCGTCCGTCACCCACGGCACCAAGGTCATGCACGTTGATGACACCCGGAAAATCGAGCGGCAAAACGTAGTCGGCGCGGACGCAGGCAGGAGAACAAGCCATCAGAAGTATTGAGACAATCAATCGCATGGACACTTTCTCGGATCGAATTGACTGGTGGTGAACATCGTATGAACGATGGCGATCAGGCCGCGGCTAGAGTGATGGCCCTTAATGATTGGTGAGCACGGCGATTGCCGCAGGGCCGCTGATTTTTTGCGGTCGCTTCATCCACAGCCAGGTATCGTCCTTGAAGTAATGCTTGCTGTCGGCGACGTACTCTCCGGTCAAAGGATCGAACCATCGAATTCGCATCGTTCGGCCGAGTAGTTCCGGCAATCGCCCACTGATCCCCGTTCGGTGCTCCGGCAGGTAGAACAGGTACGTGTCTTTTCCATTACTTAGCATCGGTGGAGAGAAAGTTTCCTGAGAGGGCCGAAGTTCGGTGAAGTCAAACTCATGGAACAAGTTCGTCAGGTGCTTGTAGTATCGGAAGTGAGGCTGTTCGCTTGGCGGCAACTCAAAGGGAGCCGTGATCACGTTGTACCACGACGTATTCTGCCAATAGTACGTCGAGTAAGTGCCGGCAAATAGGCATTGGTACGTTCGATCCAGACAGGTCACGGGATCGGTGTAGGCCCCGTCAAAGATGCTGTATGTTGTTTTTTCGTAGCCGCCGTGTTCGATATTGAAGACCGGCTTGCGTGAGTGGCTTTTTCCAACCTCGACCATGCGATGGTACAAGTACGGCTGCCACTCCTGGATCGAAATGAAATCCACGCTCCCGGGAAATGCATCGCAGTACTTGTAGTCGTGCACCGTCAGCAAGCGATCGTGTCCGTCGAGGCGTCGTAGTCGGTCAATTCGACGCGTGATGTAGCCCATGTCGTCGCGGCCATAATCCAGCGCCTCCTTCGAGATATCCCAAACCAAATTCGGGAACGCCTGATAGCGGCGGACGACATAGTCAAAGTAACGGTTGTCTGCGGCCGATTCCGGTTGCGGCCAATTCACGTCCTTGTTCCAAACATAAATCATCACGTGAGCCACAATCTGTTTCTCATCCAGCAGCCGAATCACTCGGTCCAGTCGCTGGAAATACTTCACGTCGAGTGTCGAAAAGTCTGGCTCCTCGTTGGTTCCGCCAAACGGATAAACGCGGGGCCTGGCGAAGTCATGCTCCGGTCGAATCTTCTTTTTCTCTCCCCACGGCGCGTCATAGGCAAAGATGTTCATGACGATTTGATTGAAACCGTGATCGGCGACCGCGGAAACCAATTCGCGAGACCGTGGGATGTCATCCTCGTTCTCACCATCCAACGCAAACAGCCAGTCGAGTTCGAACGCCATCAAGAAGTATGGCGACCCATCGGAGTAAGCAAAGCGTCGCGGGTCCTTGGATGAGATCGTGATGGGACCATGTTGCCAGTCGCGATTGTTTTCCACGACGTTGACCTGCCCCACTCGACCCGACAATTCCCCGACGGACGAATACGTGACATAGCTCCAACGCCCGAGTTTCTCCGGGCAGAAACGCAATAGCCAACGTCTTCCACCGTCGAAGCATCCCGGCACGGAAATCCGGTCGCCATCGGCGTGTCGAAACACCGCTCCGAACTCTTCATCGAAGGGGTTTTTGACGTCCCGTTTCGCCTCCAAGCCCGCTTCGTAAACTTCCCACCGCTGGACCGTTGCTTCGGAGGAGTGCTCGTCGGCGGAGTGCTCCTCGGCGGAGACGGTGCGACCGCCAATGAGGTGTACCCACCCAAGGAAGCACAGCAGAAGCGACAGTCGCCCAATGAGGTTTGACATTTCGGAACACATTGAATGACGAGGGAAGCAAATGGTCCAGCGGCATGAAGTGTCGAGCGCACTTTCGTTCGCCCGATCCGGAATCGGCCCATCCTAACTCAGTGACACGGGTGTCGTCGTCACTTCGTTGAAGCTTTCCACTTCGTTCCCGAACAGCTTGAGGAGCGAAAGATGAAGTTGAGGGAGCAGCGTGTTTTTTTGGGGACAGTCTAAAACTCGATTTGTTTTGATCGCCCCGCCTGCGTTTCCGAACAAGGCGATGGGAATGTCGACTCCATCGTGAACGTTTCCATCTTTCATGCCCGATCCGTACAGCACGACGGTGTTGTCCAGCAGCGAACCGGAACCTTCGTCAATTGACTTGAGGCGATCAAGGAACCATGCGCATCGCTCACTGAACCATTGAGTGATTCGATTGTATCCAACCACCTTGTTCGGATCGTTGCGGTGATGAGAAAAATCGTGGTGGTTACGATTGAGGCTGCGATCAACGAAGTCGTACACAATTCGGCTGATTGAGTGGCCCAACACCAACGTCGCGACTCGCGTGCTGTCGGTTTGAAGTGACAAGACCATGATCTCCATCATCGTTTCGACATACTCCGTATGATCCAACGGGATGCCGCTGCGGTCCGGGCGTTCGGTGTGCGGATTCGTCGACCAATCTTGAGATTGCTGTGAGAGTGATTTTTGGAGTTTCCTCTCAACGGCGCTGATGGAATCGAGGTACTGCGAGAGTCTCTGTCGGTCGCTTCGACTCACACGTCGTTCCACATCCTTCGCCTCCCTCCACACGGCATCCACGATCCGCTTGCGCCGCCCTGCTGCTTGCCTTCCGGCATTTGTCTGACCGAAGAAAACCTGATCGAAGGCTTGTTGAGGGTTGATTTGGGGCTCGATTTTATTCGTCGGGCTGCTCCACGAAATCGAGTTGCCATAACTGCGCGGCCGGTTTCCGAATCCGCCCTGGCTGGGTGGTTCGAGCGCAAGGTTGAGTGATGGAACGAATGTTTCGGCGGCAAACTGTTGCGCCAACATTTGGTCAAGTGATTTTGCTCCACGGACGATGCCGGACTCATCAACGTCAAAGTCGACGCCGCTAAGAAAGCCGCTGGTCTGTCCCAGGTGACCGCCAAGTGGATTGTTTAATCCAGTCACGACGACCGCGTCTTTCGCGTGCCGCTGCAAGGGCTTCAGGCTACCGTCCAGTTGAAGTGCGTTGTTTTGCGATTTGACATTCCAGGCCGATGGGTAGACCCCATTGGGGAAGAAAAGGGTGACGAATCGCAACGGCCGGGACGTGGCTGGATCAGCCGCAGAGAGGAACTTATCGCCGGCAAACGACTCGAGCGATGGTAGCAAGAGTAACCCGGAGGCGGTTCGGAAGAAGGAGCGTCGTGTTTCCATGGCGGGCTACTCTAATCCTCTCTCTTGTAGAAATGCTTCCGATCGGATGATTTCCGTGACCAACACCTTGGCATTGTCACCGTGTTCTCGGACATTTGCCACGATTCGCCGTAGGGTCGCTTCGTCCGTGAAGCTACTCTTTCGTCCGAGCGCGAATTCAAACATTCTGCGGGCGACGTTGCTCACAAAGTCGTCGCTCCTCTCGGACGCGATGTAATCTCGAAGATCCGCGAGCCCGTTGATGGCGGTGCCATCGGGTAGCGTGGTGGAAGCATTCACCGGCTTGCCGCGTTCCATCGGCTGCCAGCGGCCGAGACGGTCGTAGTGCTCCAGTGCAAATCCGAAAGGATCGATTTTGGAATGGCACCCCGCACACTCCTTGACGCTGCGGTGCAGTTCCAGTTCTTCGCGGATCGTTCGAGTCTTATGATTCGCTTTCAATTCGGGGACCGATGCCGGTGCTGGTGGCAAGTGCTGGCCCAGAATCAACTCGACAACCCATGCGCCGCGATTCACAGGACTCTTGCGGCGAGTGCCGCTGGTGACAGTCTGTGGGGCGGCCATTGCCAACAAGCCACCGCGACGCGTGTCTTTCAATGGCACTTGCAGAAACGCATTGCTGGTGACGCCGTCGATTCCGTAGTGCTGCGCAAGGACTCCGTTGACGAAGGTGTAGTCGGCGGTGATGAGCTCCGTGAGCGGCCTATTCTGTGAAACGATGTGATGAAAGAGCCACGCGGGTTCTTCCTGCATCGCGATCACGACTGGTGGCGAATACCCAGGCGCATCCTCAAGTCGTTGAAGCGGCTCCAGATTCAGCCACTGCTGAATGAAGAGACGACAGACGTCATAAAATCGATCGTCCGCCATCATGCGATCGACCTGTGCGAGCAAGACGCTTGTGCTTCGCAATCGCCCCTGTTCGGCCACGGTAAGTAGTTCGTCGTCGGGAATCGACAGCCAAAGGAACCTTGCGAGCCGTTGTGCTAATTCGAAGTCTGAAATCGGTTTCGCTTCGGCCTCTGTGTTGGGTTGTTCGTTGTATCGCAAAAGAAACGGAGGCGAGACCAGCACTCCCACCAACGCGTCACGAGTCGCTTCGGTGTGGGATTGCGTTTGCTCAAAAGCCTGCAAGTAGATTCCGTGGAGCGCATCGAGTTCGGATTCGGAAAGGCGGCGGCCGAACGCCAAACGGCCGACTTTCTGAAGCGTCGTTTTGGCGTCGCCGAAGGATTCGCCGTCGAAAACTCCCGCTAAATCCTCTCGCGTTGCAGTGCCGCTAAGGCCGTGATTGCTCAGAGTGATCCGGTCGATCGCGATCTTACCAGCTTGTTTGCGGACTCGATCCGGGTGCGAATCGCGAAATGCCTTTTTGTATCGGTTGATCGATGACTGATACCGTTTGTGGCTGAATCCGTGTGACGTGAGAATCTGCCTTTCCAGTTCTGTCTGCGGCACCTTGAGGTACACGGCCACTTTGCCGGCAGCGAGATTGAATGGCGTTTTGGTGGGGGAAAAAGTTGCGAGGCTACTTGCCGCCGTGTCATCGACGAGTGCATGTTGTTCGAAGTCGGTCTTGCCGCGTTTGATAAGTAGTTCGGCAAGCGCTTGCGTTTCCAAGTAACCCCGAAGCACGCGGTTTAGTTTGTCCCACGCGCGTTTGGCTTCGGCGTCGGCTCTTAAACGTTCGGGAACCAACAGCGGCTTAAAACTCCGGCTTTTCGCCTCCTTGGCAATTTCGGCGGGAACGGTGCGAGGTTCGACGGCGGGTTGCAGGATCGGAGCACGATCGGGATCAAGTCCCAACGATAGGACATTTGCGCCGGATCGAAGAAACACGTTCAGTGACGCGTCGTGGTAGTCGACACCGGAGATGATCATCCGCTGCTCCAGCCGTCCGTTGACGACGAGACTCATTGCGCTGAGGGGTTCACCGTCGTAGACACGCAGGCGAGCGCTGAATCGATAAAGCCCAGAATGGGGAACCTCGACGTTGAGTTGGAAGGGTTGGTTGCGGCCTTTCAATGCAACCGCTGCTTTTGAACGGTCCAGTTCGACGGATCTGTCAGCCGTCCTCTTGAGAGCCTCTTCGGCTTCGATCGTCTGGCTCCACGCCGGCAAACTGTAGGCACGCACGGCATCCGCCGCTCGTTCCGCTTCGCTTAAATAACCATCAAACGCAAACAGTGGAAAGGTGAGTGTGTCGCGGTCGTTGGTGAAACCCGTGTTTCCTTCGGGGTCTCGTCCGAGCAACCGTCCGGACAGCAAATCGACCCCAAAGAGATCGCGAATCGAATTTCGGTACTCAACGGCCGTCAGCCGAGCGAGGCCCAATCGACCGGGGTTGTGAAATGCCTGCCAGTCCACATCCTGAATCATGTCGCCGAGCGAGTGCTTGAATTCCGCACGCTCCGCTCCGCTCGGTTGCTCGGCATCTTCGGGTGGCATTTTCCCGTCGATGACCTGGGACATCGCGGTCAGCCAACTCTCGCGCGAGCGCAGAAGGGAACGTTGGCTCGTGCCGCCCGAAAGACGAATGCCGGCCTCGGGCGAATCCTGCCCATGACATTCGACACAGTAGCGTGACACGAACGACTGGATGGTCCGCTCGGCGTCTTGAGCCATCGCGGTCCCGCACATCGCACAGAAGAGAATCAGTGATCGCATCAGAGAATTAAGTCGAATCCAGCTTTGAAGTGCACGCTCAGAGCTCCCGCGCATACGTTCGAGTGATTCACTGATTCGCGATCAAGTTCAATACCGCTGACGGACCGAGTCGAACCGTGACGAAGGAGCTGATGATAGAGTGCTTTGCCTTGCACTGTCGTTCTCCTTTGCGGAGAATCCATTTTATCCAATAGAATTCCTTTGTGGATCGTTGCCGCGAGTGCTTCGGTGGTCGCTGAGCGAGCCTGACCCAAATGGCTGATGAGTCAACCCACGAGTTAATCGACGAAATCGCGGATGAATTCCTCACGCGCTCACTGCAGGGGACGCAGCCGGAGATCGGAGACTACGTGCGTTCTTATCCCTGGCTCGCCGACGAGATCCGAGAGCTGTTTCCGATGTTGCGCTATCTGGAGTCTACGAAGGACCCGCGATCGTCGTTTCGAACACCTCAATCGGTTGGCCCCTACCGAATCGGACGCGAACTTGGGCGAGGCGGAATGGGAATCGTATACGAGGGCAAGC
>JBCBLJ010000869.1:0-3422 GCA_038520195.1 Planctomycetota bacterium | reverse complement strand
TCGACGGGAATGCCGCTGTACGTCGTTTCGTGAACAGTCACCTTGGCCTCGCGCGTCCCCTGGATGCTGTGGACGAATTTGACATGGAGCCCGCGACCGGCGCTCCACGTGGCACCACCGATCAGCTGAACGATCACACCGCGCAAGGCACCGTCTATCGAGCCCGTGATGGTTATCTGTTGACGGCCCGCGGAAACCCGTACGGAAACGTCGTCCGCGACGGCGACGAAGTCATCGTGCATACCGCTGCCGGCGCGGACATTCGAATGAAGCCGCTAAAGATGCTCGAACAGCAAGACAAGCTTTCCGAGCGAGGCCGCGTCGCGATGCTCGGCGTCACGTCGCACCTTCAAAACATGGAGTGCTATTCCTGTCACGCCTCCTGGACGCCGCAGTGTTACGGCTGCCACGTCAAGATCGACTACTCGCAGAAAGACAAGTGTCCCGAGTGCAACGAATCACAAAGCAACTTTGATTGGGTCGCCGCGGGCCGACGTCACATGCAAAAGGAACATCAGTACGATCGCGGCGAGTCCGATTATGACACGATCATCCCGGGCAAAATTACCGAGCAACGGTCCTATTTGCGTTGGGAAAAACCAATGCTGGGCGTCAACGGTGAGGGCCGCGTGACGCCGCTCGCGCCCGGTTGCCAACCCTCCGTCACCATCATCGGCGAAGACGGCAAGCCGATCTTGACCAACCACATCTATCGGACCGAAGCCGGGATGGAGGCTGGCGGTGATCAAGGCCAGCTCGCCATCGACATGTCACCGACGCAGCCGCACACGATGACGAAAAACGCACGCACCTGCGAATCATGCCATGCCGACGAGAAAGCCCTCGGCTATGGGATCGACGGAGCCCGCAGTATGCGACCGCCCAATGAAGCGGTGACCGTCGACCTCGAGACCATCGACGGCAAAATCCTTCCTCAGCAGACGCAGCCTCAACTCGAAGCCGTCTCAAATCTGCCCCATGACTGGTCGCGAATCGTTGATGAACAAGGCAATCAGTTGCAGACGGTCGGCCACCATTTTCAGTTGTCCCGCGCACTGAACAATGAAGAGCGAGCGAAAATGAATCGCCAGGGTGCCTGCCTATCGTGTCACAAGAGTCTTCCGACGGAATCGCTTGCAACCAGTTTTCTGCACCACGTCGCGAAGTACACCGGACAACTACCGGACACCACCGACAAGCACAATTCGTTGATCCACAAGATCGTCATGATGTCCGCGTGGGTCCAAGCAGGTGGCGCTGTCCTGCTGCCATGTGCGCTGATCGGAGGAGTGATGCTCTACCGAAAGAGAAGACGAAAGTTGAAGTGGAAAGTTGAAAGTGGAGCCCACAGCGAAGCTGTGGCCCGGCAACTCTCAACTCTCAACTTTCCACTCTCAACTCCCCCTCCTCTCCTCCGTTTGTGTCACTTGTGACGGACGCGTGATGTATCCCGGTTGGTGGATTCTTGCCAGCGGCGCTGCGAGACCTTTCGTTCTGCGAAGAGTCTTCGGCCGGTTTCTTGCATGCTTGGCGCTGGCGCGTCGATAAAGCCAGTGTTCGATTGCCCCTCGAATCGGATTCGACTGACGCCTTACCCTCCCTCGTCGGTTGAGACCGCGTTGCATGGAGCATCGACGTTTACCGTCCTGATGTCGCCGCCGGAAATCCTCGGTTCGGCGGATCGACGCGTGGTAAACGTCGATGCTCGCACGCGATCCCAACGGTTTGCGACTCCTCCCAACGGTCGCGAGCGATCGGCAAGTCGTCCCTGAATCCAGCGTCCTCCCCACCCGACGCATGATTCGAGCGATCGATCCCTTCCAAATTCGCGAGCGCCACTCCCTTTCTGGAGGCACCATGGCCAAAAAAGATACTTTCCGCGTGGTCACACGCGGCAAGGATGGTTCGTTAATGATCTCGGACTACCCTTCCCTCGATCCGATTTCGCAGTCGCACCAGCAAATCGGAATCGACGATTGCAGCACCGATCTGGCCCTGCGTGGCATGCCGGTGTTCCGCGGCCTCATCGGTCCGATGCCGGAAGGGAAAAACGTCGTTCGATATGAGACGCCCGAAGTGTTTGAAGTGTTGACCAAAGAATGGGTCAACGCCAAACCGCGGAAGCGTCGTCGCCGCACCGCCGCGCAGATTGCCGAAGATGCGGCGCGGGCCCGTGAGATGGAGTTGGCCGGTCAGGCCGATTCATGAGCGTTATCCTGCTCACTCTCGCCATCATTCGTTGGCGGACAGCGTCGCGCGAAGTTCACGCAAGTGCGTCGTAACGGTTTACGCTCGATTGCCGCGCTCGCTCGGCTCACCTTCAGGGTGGCGAGCAGCGCGGGTCGCGTTCGCTGGACCGCTCTCCACCGGCCTCACGATCGATGGCCTCACGGCAACAGCTTTGAGATCTCCAAACGCAGCTGTGAGAGTTGCGTGTCTTTGGCGGCCTGCGTCGCGACGCACGTCGAGATGCCGATCGCGACCAGTTCACTCAACTCTGCTCGCAGTGAGCCTGTCAAGTGAGCGCAAAGACGCTCGCCGTGATGGTCCGCAGTCTTGGTGTGCAACAGCTCAGCAGTCACGGGCAGCCCATTCTTTCGACGCTTACGGATCAGCGTCCTCCGTATCGCGGGCGTCAAGACCGCTCGGCGTGTCATCGCCTGGCTATAGAACTCGATGTAGGCCTCGCAGGCTTCCTCCAGTAGGGGATAACCGGATTGTTGGTTCATGTATTTGCTGAGCGCCTTCTTGGCTTCCTCCAAATAGGTCTTGAATTGGTCCCACTTGATGGGCTTTGACCAGAAATCCAATGCGAGGCGATGGTGAAGTTGATCGATGACGCGATCGGGGCCGATGTTGATCCGTTGTGGCAACCATTTGGTGTCACCTGCGAAGGACTGCAGCCTTTGCACGAGATTCACCAGTAGCGGGTCATTGCTGTTGAGGCACGCTTGCTTGATCTGGCTGACGATGCCCAGATTGCAGAAATGAGCGGCATCCATCCTGTCGAAGGATGTCGCGGGCGTTCCCATCAGGCTTGGATTAGTCTTGTCAAATATTGGACGCCCTTGCTGCTTTTCCCGAAAACCTGTGTCCGCCTGTTCCGTTGCAGCTGCCTTGATGATTTTGCCGCTGTCGAGCACGGTGGAGTAGAGCATTGCGAAGCGAACCGACAGCATGCGGGAGAAGGCGAGGTAGCTGAAAAAATGGAGCATCCGTTGTTTTGCATGATCCCGAATCGACTCATGGAGACTCCCGGATGGGATTCCGCCGTCTCGATACGCCTTTGTGGGTGTGGTCTTTTGTCGGGCAGGCATCGGGCTAAGTCTCCATTGGTGAATGTGGGCACGCGTCGAACAGCAACGGCAGTGCAGCCTTTCACCTTGCTAGCGCGAAAGAGTCTCCTCGTGGGAGGTGGAAAT
>JBCBLJ010000774.1:0-4018 GCA_038520195.1 Planctomycetota bacterium | reverse complement strand
GGCGGCATCGTAGGACTTCAGGAGCGACTCGATCTCCGTCTGAATGGCGTCCTGCCCGTCACAGGCGGTCTCGAGAAATGCGGTCCGTTGAGACTGTGACAGAGTTACCACCTCGGCGAAGAGCTCCTGAAGTCGAATCCACTGCGCAGAAGGGTGATCGGTCGGGGGCCAGGTTTCGTCGTTGTCTTCGGACATCTTTCTCCCGTGGTCATCCAGACTCGAGCCGGAATTTTGCCTCGTGTTGCATTACCACCCATTTTGTGGCGGCGAAAACTGCTGTTCGTTCGTCTATGCAGGAACCAATGGCCGACTGGCTCATCGTTTGTTGTAAATCATCCGAATCATCCAGAGGTTTGGCCGGCGTTCCCAACGCGTTGATGAGGCGTACAATCTGCTCCATCGCTTCAAGAACGCATGGGAGTGATTCTGGGGCCGTATGGATGCCTTTTTTGATGACTATCCAAGGCACACGATTTGAGTGATTTGACGCCCGAAGCCCGTCGCGAGACCATCACGCAGCTACTCGCCAACGGCGGTCAGTCACCCGCCATCGCCGAGGAATTGCTGCCGCTGGTCTACGAAGAGTTAAAGCGGCTTGCCAGCCAACAAATTGCCCAGGAAAAACCTGGCCAGACGTTGCAGCCGACCGCGTTGGTGCACGAGGCATACATTCGGCTGGTGGGCAATCCGGACTTAAAGTGGGAGAGCCGTGGCCATTTTTTTGCGGCGGCCGCGCGGTCGATGCGGCAAATCCTGATCAATCGTGCGAACCGCAAACTAGCGATCAAACACGGTGGGGGCCGGAAACGTGAAGAACTCCAGGACGTTCCGTTCATTGATGAGTCGGAGCCCGAACGCTTGCTGGCGGTAGATGCGGCCCTCGAAAAACTTGAGGTCATCGATCCACGCAAGGTGGAGATCGTCAACCTCCGTTATTTTGCGGGCCTCAGCATCGAAGAGACCGCAAAGGCGCTCAAGCTCTCACCCGCAACCGTCAAGCGGGATTGGCAATTCGCGCGGACGTGGTTGCATCGTGAGATCAGCCGCTAGAGCAACCAGAGTTGCCGCCGCTTCTTCGGAGAACTCGTCCCAGTCGGGGCGGTCGCCAACCCAATCCCGATGCCGATCAAACTAAACCAAACCACCGATTCGGATCGGACGGGTCCCATGAACGAGGTCGATCCGACGCTCCATCCGGCGAACCAAACCATGGTCAGAACGACGATGGCTAGATAGGTGCGGCGAAAGTCATCCCGCTTGATCATCCCCAAGAGACACACCGCAATCCGGCACTGCGCCGCTGACCAAAGAGCCAAGCCGATCACACCCGTCGTGACAAGCACCTGAAGAAAAAGGTTGTGGGCGGTGTGATTTGCGTAGTGGTACCAAACGTACAACTCACCCTTCTGGGACGTTACGAAATAACCGTGGCCGCGAAGTAGTGCCCCCGAATTCTGGAAATCATCCCAAATCGTTTGCCACATTTCGGCCCTTCCCGAACCCTCCGCGAGCTCCTGAAGATCCTGCCCACGGAAAAGGTAACCAACGATTGCATTGTCCCCGGCGAGCTGGTGGAGTCCAGGGTCAACGGCGATCATCGAAACCGCGACCAATACGACCAAAATCGCCAATCCCCCTCGCGTCAGCCGTCCGCCGAAATAGAACGCGGCCAAGAAGATGACGACGACCGCCATCGCGAGCGAACTGCGACTGTGTGAGTAGTACACCGTCGGTCCGTGAACGAGCATTGCGGGAAAGAGGAGTCGTGCGGACCATGAAAATCGCCCGCTCAACCAGCAGAGTGTCGTGACCACGAGTCCTAACGCCGCGGTGGAGCCAGACGCGGTTGGGTGAATGAGACCGTCTTCGTTTTCCCAAAGCACGCTCCGATCGAGCCCCGAAAAGCTGGGGTTGATCAGGAACGCAACGAACACGACGCTGCTATAGAGCAACAAACTGTGGCAGAGTTGTTTGAGCAGCCAAGAAGCTTCGTCCGGCTTCTCCGCAACGCAGGCAAGGTGCAACGTGAACAGGAGCAGCGCCGTCAGGCCTCCCGCTTGGTTGAGGGTAACGCCCCGTAGTGGCGACCAAAGCACACTGAGGATAGCCCACGCAAGAAAACCGAAGAACGGCAGCAAGACGAGTAGGCGTCGGATCAGTCGCTTGGAATCTCGATCCAGTAGGAATAGAGCGATGCCGCCAAAGAGCGTCGAGGCGAGCGTGGCGAGTTTGATGAGTGTGAGCGGATCGCTCGACAGTCCGGCTTGAACCGGTCGGCCCGGAAAGGTGAATGCAAGAATCGGGAGCAGAAACATCACCGCGGCGCAATATCGCCGGCGGGCGATGTGAAGCTGCTCCGCGGAAAGAAAAATCGATGGCTCGACTGCGGCGCGAGTGGTCTCCATTATCAAAAAGCCCAGGTCACCGCGGTTTGGCGATCGGGATCTCTTCTTCGCTCCATGCCGTCTCGCCGTCATGCGGGGCGTCGACCGGCTCGGAAGACAACGCCGCAACGTTTTGCGTCGAGGCGGACTCGGCGTCCGGCGGCGACGATTCTCGATGACGTCCGGCGGATCTCGTAGGAAGCACGGCGCCCAACAACGTTGGAATACCGTAGAGCGTCGCGGCCATCGCGATGATTCCGAGCAAAGCAACCGCTTTCTTGTTCGGCGTTACCGGCCGCTCTTCCAAGCTCGCGGATTGGATTTCATTCACGCTGCTGATTTGTTGTTCCTTCAAGGATTGATCGATTCGCGCCTGTTCCATTCGCACGCTGTGAGCCGCGTAGCGTTCTTCGAGGATGTCGACTTGTCGCTCAATGGCGGCGATTCGTTCTTCGGCCGCGTTGAGTCGGGCCGCGTCGACCTCGGATTCCTTTTCCTTGGCCAATAGAGTCTTTAGTTTTTCATCCAGGGAATCCTGCAGCGCTGTTTCAAGCAACAGTTCCTGCTCAAGCTGCACGTAAACCGGATTCATGCCGCTTGTGACTTCCGCACGCCCCGTTTCCTGCTTGTCGACGATACGTCGAGCTTCGTCGAGTTGCCGGCGGAGCGCGTCGAGCCTTGGATGGTCGTTTTTGTATTTGGAGGTGTATTCTCGTTCGAGCACTTCAAGCTCGAACAGTCGCTCGCGCATGGCGTCACGCGCCTCATTGGATTTCCCGCTCACCTCGTCGGTCACAAGCCGATCGCTCGTGGATTCGAGTAGCTGCTTGAGGCTGAGCACTCGACTGCGGCTCGCCGCGAGCCCGGCTTCGGCCAAGATGAGTGAACGCTGTACCGCGGCTCGCTGCTCTTCGAGCAACCCTTGTTGGCCAGCGATCGTGACGAGTTTGTCCTCCGTTTTCGCGGCCCGCAATCGTTCGTACTCTTCACCAAGTCTCCGTGTCAGTTCCCGTTCCTGTACCTCAAAGAACTCCAGTGAGCGATCGGTTCGGTGAAAGTCGTTGTGCTTTTTCAGATAGGCGTCGACCCACGCTTGCGTGATCATCTGAGCGACTTCGGGTGACTTCGCACGATACTCAACGTCGACGAGGCTACTGAGTTTGCCGCTGGTGAACCCAAATCCCTGATCCAGTTCACGGATGGCGCGTTCACGCTCGGTGACCGGGTCCAACGAAGAGACCCACCCCTTGAGCCGCGAAAGCAGACCGACCACCGCGTTGGGCTCGTCAGAGGAATCCTGGTCCGTCGACAACGTTCCGGTGAGGATCAGTTCCGTACCGATGCTGTCTACCACCATCTCCAGCAGCGTGCGGCTCCGCATCACCTCCAGTTCGGTGAAGACATCGTGCTCCCGCGAGGTCTGAATCTGAACGAGGCGACCGGTGGAGTCGGCCGTCGGATCCATCGTCGCACTCTCGTGGCCAACACGAAGCAAGAGCTTCGCCTGCGACTTGTATTCGCGCGGGTAGAACAACAGTGTGCAGACAGTCAGCGCGAGCACCGCGGAGATCGCGAGCGCCGTTAGAATCCAAAAACGGCGGAAACCGGTCCACCATTGTTTGAGCAAAAGATCC
>JBCBLJ010000985.1:0-2736 GCA_038520195.1 Planctomycetota bacterium | reverse complement strand
TTCTCGTCGTCCGTGAGTGGTAACGAGGCCGTTTCTGTTTCCTTGATCAACTCATCCCAGAGCATGTACTGGCTGAATGTCTGCAACAGCCGCATCCGGCCGTATCGATAACTTCCGCGTTTCTTCAGCGAGTTGTATTGCGGATGTCGGGGCAACGAGACCAAGTTTCTGGCTTGGTCGAGCGCTTCGTCGACGCGACCGAGGAAAAGCAGGTTGCGAGTCAGCCATTCATTGTTGTGCGCGTAGTTGTGAATTTGATCCGGCAGCAATCGCGCCAGTGACATATGGGCGTGATCGACGCGTGCCGAAGCCTCTTGTTGCCAAGCCGCGTCATCGTAGCGCTTCAGCTTGGAGTAGATGTGACCGGGCATGTGCCACATGTGCGCGATGCCGGGGCTTGAAGGGCCGCAAAGAGCTGCTGACTCCAGTGCGTTTTCGGGTCGCGCGTAGTCCCACAGGTGAATGCGAAAATGGTGTGCCGGGTGCATCGGCTGAGCCTCGAAGACTTCACCCAGAAGTGCACTGACGGCGTACCGGCTCCCGATCTTGATTCCGGAACGTTCCGAGAGCCAGAGCTGCAATCCGATGAGCGCTTTGGCTTCGACGTCGTCGGGAAAGTCATGCACAATCTTTTCGAGATCCGCGAGATAGCGTTCGGCTCGCTTCTTGCGTGCTTCTCGTTCCGCCTCGCGCTGTTTCTCTTTGTCTTCCTCTTTTTTTGCATCGTCCTTCTCATCGTCGCTTGCCTCGGGCAAAAAACGATCAAGCGCTTCGATGTAGAGTCGCTCGCGTTTGGAGGTGTCGCCCTTGCGACGTTCCATTGCCTCGTCGATTAATCCCCGAGCACGGTCGGAGTTGTTTGTGTTGGCAAGCGCCATCCCCCAGTACGCGATAGCGAGCTTGGGTTCGATCTTGGCGGCTTGACGGAACGATCGTTCCGCTTCGAGGTACCAGAACCCATGTAGCTGAGAAATCCCCTGCTCGATGAAAGCCTGTGCTTGTTCGTCCTTGGCTGACGTCGGGAATCGAATCTCAGCCATCCCCGGAATTAGGTGCGCCGCCTGCCGTGGGCCTTCGTTGAAGGCCTCGCCGTGATAGCTGTGTCCCGCCGCGATTTCCTCTTTGGAATCGGGACTGGCCGAGGTTTCAGCGGCATCCAGCGGGATGGAAACGAACAGAAAGGAGACGAAAGTCGCGAAGCGGAGTGCGTTCATATTGTCCTCAATGTGATTCGACAATGAATAGTTTGCCTCGAAGTCGCGTCAGGGGAAGGACCGAACCGAAATGCTTTGCGTCTCCAGGCCGATTGGGGCACCGGCGGGCTCAGAAAAGCCGGAAAATCGGGTCAATTTCACACCTTCAACCTGCGTTTTCGAAATCGAAATCCGTCACTCGGAGAGACCGCACTCGGGGCACGCTAAGAAACGACAGCGGTTTTAGACTCGATCGTTTCGGCAAACCGACAGGGACTCATTTTGTCTTGGGCTTGAGGCCGTTGCGAGTCGCCGTCGCGCGGACGGGATCATCCGGCCAGTGATGTTTCGAGTACCGACGTTTTAGCTCTTTACGAATCTCGAAATACGTCGAACTCCAAAAGCTCTCCAAGTCGTCGGTGATCTGCTGGGGTCGACGATTGGGCGCAAGCAGGTGCAACTGGATCGCGATCTTCCCGCCGGCGAGCCGTGGCGTCTCGGCCCATCCAAATATCTCCTGGATGCGCACGGCCAGCACGGGAGGCTTTCCATCGCGATACTCCAATCGGATGCGGTTTCCGCTGGGGACTTCGATCGCCTCGGGTGCCTGTTGATCGAGCGTCTGCAGTTGTTCGTAGTCGAAGCGTGATCGAAGATAATCGAGCCAGGGTGCCTCGGTCAGCTGTTTGATCGAAAGCCGAGTCGCGCAGAACTCGTGGAGCACGTCTTCCAGAATGGCGGGGGTCCATTTTGGAAGCCCGAGCTTTTCATCGCACGAAGTCGCGAATCGCCAACGAGTCAGAAATGAGTGTAGCGCGTCGTCGCGAGGCAAGATCGCTGCACCCAGTCTCGATGCGTGTTCGAACAGCTGTTCCGCGGTGGACTCATCCGGCTCGCATTCGCAGGGTGATTCACTCAGTATCAAGTCATGAAAGTAAGTCCGCTGTCTTGCCACCATTGATTTCAGTGACGGATGAAAGAACGATTCACGTCGAACGTCGCAGCTGGTTTCGGGAAGCCAACTCGGGTCGATCCCACTGGCGAGGCGAATCTCAGCTTCTTCGCCGACATCCCGCAGATCGATACCGAGAAACAGTTCCGAGGTCCGCACACAGCTCGACTTTGAGATGCGGACACCGCGTCCGCCAACCATCCGCCCGTTGTCCGCGCCCGCGTGGCGACGTCGAACGAGACGATCCGGATAGGCCGCCAGAAGCGACCTTGAGAATCGCTCTTCCAGCGTCGCGGTCGATGATTTATCGGAGTTGATCGATTGACGAAGACGCTTTGCGACACGCTCGACGTTCTTCGCACCGGCCGGATGAATCGATGGATCAGCCGTGCCATCTAGGTGTCGCTGGAGGCGTATCACGCGATCGAGCAGATCACTCTCTACCGAAGACTCACGCCGACTTGGGTCGAACGTCGTTGCACGATCAAACGGATCACGCTCACTCAACAATGCCGCCGCGATCGAGGCTTCTTGCAAACAGTCCTCTTGCGACGCCGTCAACAAAAGTTTTGCCAGGCGTGGGTGCAGTGG
>JBCBLJ010001013.1:0-2578 GCA_038520195.1 Planctomycetota bacterium | reverse complement strand
CCAAAAATGCGAAGCACCCTACGGGCCATTTGGTTTTTGGTTCCTGACACCGTTTCCGTAGCCAACCCTAAAGTCAAGCTGTAAAGGACCACTAGTCGAATTGAATGCGATGAACCCGCTGGGGACCTGTCGTCGTAGTGATTGTGGCCACACCACCCGTTGGCGTAGAATCGTTCGGTGACGATCGGTGCCAGCGAACCCGAATCAACACGTCCGACGCCAGCAAGCGAACCTGCTTTGAGCACGACACCCAACGCGCACGCGACCGTCCCCGATGAATCATCGCCCAACGATGGCTCCAACCAAGTTTGACCGAGTGCTTCTCGAGAGCGATCGGCGACACTCCGCGACGAACAACATGCAACGATCTCTGACGATCCTTCTTGCCCTGATTACCTTGCCGTTTTTTGTGGGTTGTCAGGGCTGCCGCCCGGCACCGAAACCGGCTCAGGAGGAGGATAAGAACGCACCCAAGACGGCGTATACGACGGAGCCTGCGGTCGCGTTTCCGAACGACGTTAACGCGACGTTTGGGGCGCTTAAGCCGGGGCACTGGATGACGGTGGCACAGTCGATTCGCAGCAACCAAGCCGACATGCGGGGTGAGCTGCGAAGTCGCGGGTCAATGAAGATTCAGAATGCCGATCTGGAAACCACCGGCACGATGGAGACACGCGACACGATCCGTCCCGTCGTGTTGCCCAAAGGACAGATGCGACAGTTCGAGTACCGTACTCGCATACCGATCCCCAAGTCCATCGAAACGAAGCGGCTGGGTCTTTCAAGCCGTTTGGTGCCAAGAAGCGGTGGCATCTTCGAAACCGGCACCCAGCCATTTGTTGCGTTGCAAGGTGCCGAGTACTTCTGCGTCGTGCTAACGACCAAGCCCGATCGATTCACGTTGATTCAAAAAGCCGACTGGGCGCGCTCGCGCGAACGCGACCTCGATATGGTCAACTTGATCAACAACAATTATCGAGTCGTCGTCCCAGACGCCAACAGCAACAGCCTGATCCCGCTGCCCGACACGATGTTGGATTGGTCCAGTATCGCGGTCGTCATCTGGGATGACCTGAGCGAGGACGCACTGACACCGTCACAGCAAACCTCGCTCGCCGACTGGGTCCGCTACGGAGGGCGATTGATCGTCAACGGGCCGACCGCGGCCGAAGCGATCGCAAACACTGCGATCGCGGATTTGCTACCGCTTTATCCGACCGGCCAAATCGAAATGGATCAATCGGCGGCGATCGAGTTACTCGAGAATTGGTCGGTCGATGGGGACCAATCCCTCGAGAAACAAGTCGAAATGGTGCGCAGCGAAAGCAGCCGCATTGCGGTCGACGGACGCCTGGAAAAAGACGCTTCTCCGGTCGACAACACCGGATCGCTGGTGGTGACGCGTGAGGTCGGGCGGGGCACCATCGTGCAACCACGCTTCGACATCATCGCCCCTTGGATCGAAGCCTGGGACTCCTATGACAGCTTTGTCAGCGGCGTCTTGCTGGAACGACCGCCACGAACGTACGTTTCGGGATTCGACCAAGTCCAGTCGCTCGAAGAACTGTCACTATTCTTCGCGGGCACGACCCGCCGAACCGATGCAGCTGCGAACACACAGTTTCGCTTGCTCACACGCGATAGCATCCTTCCGCCCACCGATCCGAAACTGAATTTACTAGGCTCCGGAACCCCCTACGATGCCTATCACCGTATCAACGCGATGACCGGGCTAGCGGCTTGGGACGATTCAAGTGACACGATGAAGTTGTTACGTGATACGTTGACCAACGAAGCAGGCATCGCGATCCCCGGTAGCTCGCTGGTGATGAAGTCGCTGGGGCTTTACCTCATCGTCCTCGTCCCCCTCAACTTCATCGTGTTCCGATTGATGAATCGACTGGAATACGCTTGGTTCGCTGTCCCGGTGATCGCCCTCGTCGGCGCGATCTACGCGGCGCGGCAAGCTCAACTGGATATCGGGTTCGCGCGCAGCAACACGGAACTCGCCGTCCTCGAGGTACAGCAGGGTTACCCTCGAGCCCATCTCACAAGACTAATCGGCGTCTACAATTCGCTCTCAAGCCGTTACACGCTCCAGTTTCCAACCGTTGACGGTGCCGCGGCGCCCTTGGACGATGAGCCGGATCCCGGCACCGAGGTTCTTCCGGTGTTGAAAAACGCCTACGAGCAAGGACCGTCACTCGATAACTTTGCCGTTCCCAGTAACCGCATGCGTTACGTCCATACCGAAGAGATGATCGATCTCGGCGGTTCGATCACATTCGATGAAGCGGCGATGCAGGTTGCCAATGACTCCTCTCTCGAATTGCTCGACGTCTTCGTCGTCCAGCGAAACGTGAATGGCGATACGCGCTACGCACTGATCGGCGGACTCGCCTCGGGCGAGGCCAAGACGATCGAGTTCAATTTGGAGGACCTGCCGAGTTCTTGGAGCGATCTTCCGATGGGCACGGGAGGCGTGATCGCCAAGTTCGCCGATGGTCGCGGCGTCCCTCCGGGTGCCATCCGCATGGTCGCACGCGTCGACAGCTCCGTCACCGGCGTCGAATTCTCT
>JBCBLJ010000079.1:0-16615 GCA_038520195.1 Planctomycetota bacterium | reverse complement strand
TTAAATTGTCCTGGCGAGACACCTGGGCAAAACAGGTTCTTTTCGCGTCGCAATTGAGCTTGCGACCGGTGCCAGTGGTTTCCTAGGCTCCCGAATCGGTCTGGCATGCAACGGATAAACTTCGGGAAAGACTAAACCCCGCACCGCCGCGACGCCGAAACTACTTCTGTTTCCGCCGCTATGCGCTAGCAATAGTCTCTACTCGCTGTACGGATTGCATCCCGGGACACGGATCGCGGCGCTCACGGCCGATGCGGAAACGACCAATGACAAGTTTTGAACGGTCATTTCGGTCCGGCCAGTCGCCTCATTTCCGATCGTAGCGAATCGACGGTTTTCCCGTTGTTTTTGAAGGTCGGTCAGTACACCGTACGGAGCATATTTCCGATGCAGATTTACGGCCCTTTCCGGGTTTCCACTCCCCAGTCCGCCCAAAATGTCGAGCGGATCGCGGCTTCAAATCAGTCCGTTGAATCTACCTCGGCCGACTCGTTGGGTCCGGTCGATCAACTGGACTTGAGCGAATCGTCGGCTGCCAACGGCGTCGAAAACCAGCAGGAAATCGCTGGCGAGGGCATCCGATTTGAGCGCGTCGCGGAGTTGCGCCGACAGATCGCCGACGGAACTTACGATACGCCTGAGCGACTTGATGCCGCCCTCGACCGCTTCCTCGACCTGAGGGGTTAGCGGATTTTTTGGGTGACGTCGTGTAGACTTCACGGGGAGACGCCCAACGCGTCTTCCCGCTGAACCGTCGCCATCTTCCGTGAAACCAACTCGGCCCTTTGACAAATCCTGCCACCGAATCGATCAACGGTGAGACCGAAGCGGTCGAAACCAAAGTCGCTCCCTTGGAAGTCTCGCTTTCCCCCGAGGAGCGTTTCGCGGAGTATCTCCAGGCGCGAGGGCAGCGGCAGACGACACAGCGGAAGTTCCTGATCGAACAGATCTTCAGCCAGCACGATCACTTTGATGCTGAGGAACTGGTCGAACGTCTCCCTCGCCGTGGCGAGGCGAACTACGTCAGCACGGCGACCGTGTACCGGACGCTGCGTGAATGCGTCGATGCGGGGCTGTTGAACAGTTTCCAACTCGACGGCCGCACCGTTTATGACCACGATTACGGCTACCCTCAGCACGACCACCTGTACTGCTCTCGCTGCCGCAAACTCGTTGAGTTCCAAAGCGACGAATTGCTGGCAATTCGGAATGAGATGGCCGCCAAGCACGGGTTCCGAGTCGAAAGCCACAAGATGATCATCCACGGCGTTTGTCGCGAATGCGCCCGCGCTCGACGCAAGAAGCGGAAGCAAGACTTGGTTTGAGCTCTCTTTGGACTGCCGCCACCGCGCACAACCGGAGCTGGGTAGAACCGGAGCGGCGCAGAACCTGCCAGTGGTCTTTGCTACCCGACGTTGTCGACGATCTGCTTCAAGATGGCATCGAAGACCGGCTCGTTCTTGTCAAACTCGCGACTCTCGGCCTGCATCTGAATGACGAGCGAATCGCGATCTTCTTCTTGTCGGAAGACCACAATTCGGCAAATGATCAGCAAGTCGAGATAGTAAAATCGGAGGTCCGTTGCGGGAGCGTCGGGTAACAACTCCAAGGAGATCGACTCGCGCTCGGGGTCTTCATATTCGCTGGCGATCGCGACGGCCAATTCTTCGATCAGTTCCGCCGGTTCGCTCGTGACCGCGGTTTCCACCGAAAAGAAGCCACCTTCGGGCAGATCCAGCGTCATTCCCGTATTCCCATCCTCTTCGTCGCGCTGGGCGACGGTCCAATTGTCGGGGTAGAGGAATCGAAGTCCGAACGAGTCAAATTGGGCGGGCATCGTTGACCAGGAGTTGGCGAAAGCTCAGTCGAGATTGCGTTGTGACGTGGCTCGCTGTTATCTGTAAACCGGGCAAGGTCGTCTACCGTCCGAGTTTACTGCTTTCAATGCACCGCCTCTCGCCGATTCAACGCTCGACGCGACCGACGATTCCGCCGGACTGGCAGAGTTGTGCCTTGGTGTCGGTCCTTTTGTGCGTCTGGGTCTGCGGCTGCCGGGCGATTGGTCGGATCGGCGAATCCAACCAAGCTTTGACCGCCCGAAAGCTCTCCCGCCAGGGCGTCGAGGCGATGCGGCGAGGACAGGCAGGAGCGGCCGAAAGGCTCTTCGGAGATGCGCTCGAAGTGTCCGACGCCGATGATCGCGCCCATCGCGGACTGGCCGAAGCACTTTGGAATCGGGAAGAGTACCAGCAAGCCATCCTGCATATGGAGAAAGCGGTCGCCCTGAGCGCCGGCGATCCACGACTGCTGGGCCGTTTGGGACAGATGTACTTACAAGTGGGTCGGATCGACGAGGCCGAGCAACAAAGCCGACTCGCCCTGGAGTCGGAACGAAACTCCGCGGAAATTTGGACGCTCGAGGGCGACTGTCTGCGGACACGCGAGAAATCACAACAGGCATTGGCGGCCTATCATCGAGCGCTGGCGATCCAGCCCGATCTGATCGACGTCAAGCTGCGAATCGCGGAGCTGTATCTGCTCGCAGAAAAGCACGATCGGCTCCTCGCGACGCTCGATGGCATCGGTGCTGAGCTGGATGATTCCCAAATTCCCGGGCGGGTCCATTTGATGCGTGGGATCGCGATGCGTCACCTCGGACGCCGCGAGTTGGCGATTCGACACTTTCAACAAGCCATCGAACGCGACCCCGCAGCCGCCGAACCCCATCTTCAAATCGCGGCCACAGAACTCGAGTCCGGCCGCACGCAGCTCGCGCATCAGTCGATCGCTCGAGCACTTGATTTGGACCGGCCGCTGGTGGTTTCGACGGGCTGGTCCGAGTTGCTGCCGAGTGACCGACCGGTGCAAGCGGCGTCGCTGCGCTGAGCAGGCAAACCCTCGCAAAAGCGGATGGTGACGGCGGTTTGCACATAACCGCTACGACCCGTCATTGGATCGCTTCATTCCACCCTTGGGCTGCCGCACCAGCGGTCCTGATGACCTAGAGTTCCTCGCAGGATACGCACCATCGATCGCTCGAGGTGCGCATCGTGACGCCGAAACACCGCGGCGCGACTCGCCGCGGTGACTTCACACGAAAGAAGAGTGACATTGATGCCGACCTCCGATCCAACTCCCGCCGCGCTGACGCAGGGTAGCTTTGTCGTGGGAAATGCGCTGGGCAGCGCCGCAAAGCCAAGTGGGTTCATTGATCGACGTCGCGAGGACAATTCCGGCGGGGCCAGCGAACGCCGACAGTTCGGAAGTTCGCACGAAGGACTGACACCTGAGGGGCGCGAACTCGCGCTGGCCATCGATCAATACAAACTCCAGCACCATCGCCGATACATCACGTGCGATGAAATGATGCTGGTCATTCGCAGCCTTGGCTATTCCAAGTAGGCGATCTCATTTCACGAGCGACTGAAGTAACTGTCGTCGCGTGACCACCGACCGAACCTCCTGACGGTCATCACACAAGAGCGCGACCTCACTTTCGGCATCGTAAAGCTTCAGCAGCGTCGTCAAATGCCGCTCGGTGAGATTGACGCGGATGATCGGCCGAATCTCAAAATCCGATCCGTCGCCGACGATGAAATCGGAGTAGCGGACGTAGCCGACGATCCGTTCCTCGCGACGAATCAGAACAATCGGGTGATTTTGGCGCCGTGCTCGGTTCGCCGCGATCTCGCGTTCGACCGGCAAATCGACGACGGCAAGTCGCGGCAGTGGGACCGCGAACGACACCGCTAGTTGATTGCCCACTTCAAAGAGCTGCTCGGCGAGCGAGCGCTGCCCAGCCTCCAAGATCCCGGCTTCTTCGCCGGCGCGCAGGACCTGTGCCAACTCGCCGCGGGCCATCGCAAGTCGCAGACGAAACGGAGTTTGCCCCGTCAACCAACGCAGCGCGACCGCGAGTAGTGCCAGCACCAACGAGACCGGCAAGAACACGACCGTGGCCGCGATCAGCAGCGGCCGCACGAATCGAAGCAGCCGGTAGGGCGCTTGAAAGAACCAATACTTTGGCAACAACTCGCCGAAGACGAACACGATCGGCGTCATCAGGATGGGACCGACCAACTCGGCCGAGGAATACCCTGCGAACAGAGTTCCGATCGCCAAGACCAACGCAAAGCTCGTCAAGAAATTGGCCAGGTTGTTTCCGACCAGCGCGGTGGCGACAAAGAGCGTGGGGTGATTGAGCAACCAAATCAACGCTTTGGCTCCGATCGATCCCTGGAGCCCGTCGAGCACCAAGCGTGTGCGAGAGACACGATAAAGACCGGTCTCCGACCCGCTGAAGAATGCGCTCAACACCAATCCCATCAAGAACAAGCCGGCTGCGATGACCGTCATGGTTGCCCCCCAATGACGTCGTCGTCGGAGTGAGGCCGAACGGTGACTTTGATCTCCAGATCGTCCTCCAGTTCCTCGACCACCGTGAGCGTAAACTCTTCTAGCTCGGCATGATCGCCGGGTCTGGGCAATCGCTGATTGTTGCGCTGGATGTAGCCGGCGACCGTCGCCACGGACTCATCGGGGACCGCCACACCCAAGTGTTTTGCGAGTTGCCGAAGCGAAAGCGATCCATTGACCAACGAAGCCTCATCGCTCGTTCTGCGAATCGCACTTTCGGTGCCGGTGTCGAGAAACGGGGCCTGCTCCGGTGCCAACATCCGGCGGTAGATTCGCTCCAACGACAACGCACCGATCGCCTCACCGTACTCGTCCACGACAACCGCGACACTGACATCTTCATCAATGAGTTGATCGAGCACGCGTGCCACCGGCGCCGCCCACGGGACATAGATCACCGGATCGACGAAGTTTTCGACATCATCGAACTGATGCGGACGTAGCATTCGAATCCCGAGTGAACCGACGATCTTATCCCCTTGTTCATCGGTGACCATCGCGTAACCGCCGACGGGGAACGAATCGAGCAACTCCTCTCGATCGACCGGCAGTGACACCAAACGCAGCTTACTGCGGGGGCGCATCAACTCGGCCGCACGTGTTTCAGCGATCTCGACAAGACTCCGAAGTGCCACTCGTTCGCGTTGGAGTAACGCGGCGTCATCGGTGCCAAGTTCCACGGCCCGTTCAATGTCGGACAGATCGATGTCCGTCTCGCCTCGGAATGACGGCCACAACAACCGGCTCGCCAAGACATTCGCGGTCTTGACGATTCCCAGGATCGGACGCACCACGCCGACGAAAAAATTGAGCGGGATCGCGACCAAGACCGACGTCCGCGTTGGTGATAACACCGCGATGCTTTTGGGAAGCATCTCGCTAAAGAAAATGATCGCCAGCAGACTCACAGCCGTGAACCCAAACGCGACGCTTGCTCCGATCTCTTCGGTCGCTTCCAGCCGTGCGGCGACGATCGAAGCGATCGCAAAATACGTCATGTTGATCAGCAAATTCCAGAACAGAATCGCCGAGAGCAGTTGTTCAGAATCATCCAACAAGCGCGCGGCAAGGCGGCCGCCGGGGCCACTGCGTGCCAGATGACGCCGATGTCGCGTCGAAAGTGAAAAGAGAGCCGCTTCGCTCCCGCTGAACAATGCACTCAGCAGGATCAGGACAACCATCGGCACCAACCATCCGGCATAGTCCGATATCCAGCTCAATCAGTTATCTCCTTCAGAACCTCGATCACGCTCCAGAGAAACGTCAAACTCACTGAGCGCGGGAATCATCAAGGCGGCAATCGTGAAACCGTATCCTACCGCCATCGAAAAGAACACAAAGAGGTGATCGGTCTGAAGCAGAAACTGCGTGATCGCATAAAACGTGATGAGCGGCAGGGTGAATGAGGCCAGAAGGATCGCCGAAGACGGATTGCGCCAGCCGAGCGAAGCGAAAAGAGCCGCGCCGCCGCCCAGGATCATCACCAAGAACGGGCCCAGTTGGAGCTGAAAATCGCCGCGAAAACTAACCATGATCGTCATGCAAATCGCGATCCCGACGCACAGAAAGAAGACGGTGCCCAGGCTCGCCAGCGTCGCGGTCCGCCCGGCCACGTAATTCAGCCCCGAGTGGATACCCAACATTGAAACGAAAAGGTAAAGCACTACCGCGCCGAGAATCGCGTACACCGTGTTCTCGACTGACATGACACCGTAGGCCGCAAGCGCCAACAGCAACGCCATCGGCAGCAAGATCATCTCCTTGCCGACATAGAGCACGCCGAGCAACTTTCCAAACACAAACTCGCGCGGACTTAAGTCGGTCACCAGCAAGAGGTCCAGCGCCAACCCATCGCGCTCGCCCGTCACCGCATTCACCGCGAGTGCGTTGACCAAGACAAGACTCACGACACCGATTGCCGCCACCGGGAGCGTCGCCGCCGGAAGGGCTCGGCCGATGCGGGCCGCCGGTTCGAACGCCGAACCGTCTTGAATCTGGCCATAAATCACCGCCGCCCCCATCAAGAACAACACGGTGAACGACATTCGAATGATCACAACTTTGCGGCCGTACGCCCAGGTGCGAACCTCACGCCAAAGAATGGGATTCTTCCAAACGCGGCGCGGCGCACGCACCTTCCAGCTCGACGGGAGTTCTGGCTCTTGCTCCGCCTCGTCACTGGTTTCCGGTTCGGGTGCCTTGAGTCGAACTTCGCGCGAAGGATTCCAAACACGCACCCGTGCGACGCCAACCGCGAGCACGACCACCGCCGCGATCAGTGCGAGCGATGTAAACAGTGTGATGCCCAGCGAAGTCTCCGCCGACAGGCTCGCGAGCGGCGACGCGGCCGCAAGCAGCGCCCGAAACGGACTGACCGCCAATCGAAACGACTCGCCCGCTGGCAAAAAGACGACCAGTATCTCGCCGATCACCAACAGCATCAAAATCACGAGCACCGTCAGTGCGATCGCCTGAAACGTCTTTTCACGCCACAAACCGATCACGGTGCCGATCGAACCCGCTAAGACGACCGAAGCAGTGGTCACCGCGAATACAAGAAATACCTGACGGGGAGAAACTCCGCCAAGCAACGGTAGCACCAGGAAAAAAGGCAATGCCGCCAACAGCATTGCCAGCGGGCCCAGCAGTGTTGCCGTCAACTTACCCACCACGACTTCAAATCCGCTCAGGCGGGTCATCAACAACAGAATCAGCGTCCGTCGATCCTTTTCTTGGGCGACGCTACTGGCAGAACCGACGGCGGCCAGACTCCCCAGCACGAGAAGCTGGAGTGGTGCCAACATCAGAAACATCCAGCCACCAAATCGCGCGGCATCGGATACCGTGGCCAAGGAGCGGGACCCATCTAGCACCAAGTAACCGGTACAAAGCAACCCAAACAGCGCGACGAGATACATCCCGCGAGCGAGGTAGGTCTTGGATCGCTTGGGGACAACGGTCGCCTCACGATTGAAAACGGGCCCAAACATGCGGGTGCCAAATACGTCGAAGTAATCGAATCTCGGTGGACGGCGAACGGAGTCAGGCGCAGTTTGGACCAAATCACCGTCTCGGAAACGACATCTGCCGCAGGCCACAGCCTAAATCAAGTCGGTACAGCCTAAAAAGGGCGTGATTGATTGGCAACCGTTTGACCCGCTCGCCGGACGCCCCCCGGGTGGCCTGCACGTTGAAAGCCATCGCGCACCGAAGCGAATTCAGTGGTACGCGGCAGATGCCCGCTGGTTCGAGTGGTTCCAAAACGGCTGCGGCACAATCCGCCTGCCACGCGATGAAGTGTCTCGAAATTGGTACTCCACGCCACGTCGGCTGAGATCCTGACGTAAGGTTCAGCATCTGGCCAAACAGATCCACCAAATCGATATATCCGTGATGAACACCGACGATACCTGCCAGGACCGACGGTCCTTTTGGCGCGAAGAGGACGGAACGACCGCCGTTGAATATGCCGTGATGCTCGCTTTGATCATTGCGGTTTGCATCGGTTCGGTCGCCACTCTCACCACCGAAACGAAAAACAGCTTTGACAACTCCGGCGATGCGATCGCTGGAGCGATTGGCAACTGACGATCGACGAGCACTTTGCGAGAAACGGGGGTCAGGCGTCTTTAGCCAAAAGCGGCTAGCGACGTCTGGCCCTCTTTATGCGCGCCCCTCGCGGGATCCGCATCGATCGACCGACGGTTGTCGTCGTGCGTCACATTTGCTGTGATGAAGTCTCCACCAGGAGATCGTCTATGCGGATCGCAGTCACCGGCGGATCGGGTTTTGTCGGTCGCCATCTCTTGTCCGAGCTGTTGTCACACGGCCACGAAATCATCGCGCTTTCGCGCCGTTCTGCCGACGTGCTGCCGCAGGTCGCAGGCCTGCACTGGCTCAAGGGGGAACTCGGCAACCAACACGATGCGAGAGAGCTCGTTGAGACGGCGGAGGTCGTGATTCATGCCGCGCTTTCACGACAGGGACCATCCTTCTTGTCGGTGCCCCAAGACCCGCTCGCCTATTGGCATGAAAATGCCACCGGATCGCTTCAGTTGCTCGAAGCAGCGCGTCGAAGTTCGGCGTCGCGATTCATCTTTCTTTCCTCCGGAGCGGTGCATGACCAAGTCGTCGCGCCGCTCAACGAAGAGCATCCGCTTCGACCCTCAACGCTTTATGGGGCCTGCAAAGCCTCCGTCGAAACGCTGATCCACGCATTTGGCCGCGGTGACGATCTGGTCACCACGACGCTCCGGCCGACGGTCGTTTATGGCGAATCCGACCCGCTCGAATGTTCTCGATGGTTTTCGCTCGTCGAGCAGGTCTTGTCCGGCGGCAAGGTCACTGCAACAGGCGGCGCGAAATCCGTTCATGCGTCCGACGTTGCAAAAGCCGTTACCGTGTTGCTGCACGCGGACGCACCAGCCATTGACGGAGAGACGTTCAACTGTTGCGATCGAATGATCAGCGATTTCGAAGTTGCTGCGCTCGCAAAAAGCCTGTGCCACAGCGATGCCGAACTCGACGGCCAGCCGAAGCAAGCCAAACATGAGATCGACACCGCCAAGTTGCGCGACTTGGGGATGCAGTTCGGCGGCGATGAATTACTTCAACGAACGGTCCAAAGCTTCATCGACCACCTCCGTGCCCACTGACGCTCGAGCGCTCAGTTGGAGCGTCGTCGGCGATACGCCAGCACCGTTCCGACAGCCATCAGCACGGCAAACGATGAAGGTTCGGGGATGGCCGTCACGAACGTCAGGTTGTCGATCGCGGCGTAGGCAGGAACGTCGTGAAAGAAAAAACCACCGAACTCCGAGATTTGGCTCGAAGTGGTCGAGAACGTCAACGAGCGCGTGTCGCCGAAGCCACTTAAGTCAACCGTGTCCCAGCCTTCCAGACGGAAGTCATCGCCAGTACCCGAGCCGGGGGCTCCGTAATCCGCGAGCGAATAGTCGACCGAACCGGTGACGTTGCCCGTCCCCTCTACGCCATCAAACCCGGTGATCCGGAGCAAGAAAAAGTCACCGTCGGTGAATTGATTGTCAGCGTTGAATTGAGGGTTGCCGCCAAAGTCGGTGTCAATGCCATCGCGCAAGTACAGCATCGCGTACGTCGTGTTTGCGACGTCGAGTGAAACCAATCGACTGACCCCGCCCAAGGTCAGTGTCGCTCCGTTGGCGGGAGTGCCGTCGGCCAGAACGCTGGAAGACGTGTTGACCATTCCGTAGTTGGAACCGATCACCGCGCTGGTATCCGTTGCCGACGCGCCGCCACCGGGGAACGCGGCGAACTGATTCAAGAAACCAGGGCTCGTCGTATCGACGGCGTTGGAATACGAAAACCCCGGACCGAATTCGTTCGTCTGGAACGTCACGCCTTGACTGACAAATCCGGCGTCGTTTGCACCTTGGCCATAGCCATTGAAATACTCCCCGACGCCGCTCGGGGGCGTTCCATTGAAGAGGTTCAACTCCTCAAAATCGACCACCGTTTCGGCGGATGAAAAGGGACTCAGAACCACAATCAAGTAGCTGACAAACGCTGCACGACCAATCATTGAAAGAACCTCAAGAAAAGAAAACCAAGTTGTTTCGAGTTACCAGGACCCGTCGGGAATGACTTCGCTGCCGGCCCGTGTGATCAATTGGCCGAGCACAATTCGGTCGATCGACTCATTGAGCAAGTGCGTCGAACCATCGAGAAAGAGCACCATCGCGCCAGCCGGATGCAGCGAGCGAATCTCGTTATCACCGACCCAGACACGGTCGTCGTTGATCGGATGCGCCTGAACCAGGACGTTGCCGCCGTTGATCCACTCGCTCTCCGGTCCGACCATGTCTTCACCCGTCGCGATCGTGTTGGACAACCCATCCAAACAGTCGCGAAAACGAATGACTCGGTCATAAAGGAAGACGCCGTCGTCGGGCCGGCTGTCGACAAGACGTTCGCCAAAGAGACCGGCATAACTGATCTCGGCTCGCGCAGACCCGCTCGGCACTTCCGTCGGACAGAGATAAGTCTCGACGACCACGGACGCGGCTTGCGCGTTCTTCGGATGATCGTACGCGTAATCAAAATCCACAGCTTCGTACAACGGTTGCTCACCAAGCTGTGGCAACAACAGTGCCGACCACGCCAGATGTTTCCGTGTTGCCGGTGCGCCCCACGGACGCCACTCGATGCAACCGATCGGAAGCGAACGCTGGACGGTATGGTACGCGGCCAAAGCGACGCCGATTTGATGCTGGTGATTCTGACAATTGGCTTGCCGAGCGGCTTCCCGCGCGAATTGCACCGCGGGCAACAACAGCGCGATCAAAATGCCAAGGATCGCGAGGACGACCAACAGTTCGACGAGCGTGAAACCCCGCTCTCGCTTTGATGAGCGTCCGGCGCACGCGCGCATCGGTGATCGGTGATGCATGCATCCACTCCGATGTCCCGTTAGAAAACTCCAGAGACGGGCGACAGTCAAAAACGGTCGCTGGCGAACTCTGTCGACGCCGACCTCACCCAAGAAGGTCCCGTAGCGTCCGATGAGAGGTAGGTCTTCTGACTTTCGATGAACGCTTGAATTTCGCCTTCTCGCCGAGAAGACAACGCATTCGCGATGCACTCAGCAATGGCAAAGAGTGAAATTCAAGCCGCCGAATAGGTTTCGGCACATCGATTACAGCGGCCGGGCCGTCCTGGATTCTCACCAGTGTTCCCTGTCTGCTCGGAGGCAAGAAGCTCCCGAGGCACCACCCATCGTGACTGCGAAGTTATCGACCCGCCCCGCCAGTGTCAAGCAAGTTGCGCTTGCGTCGATGGCCCCGTAAGCTAGCGTCGAGACTTCGGTCACAGAAACGCCCCGGTAGCAGCCGTTTTCCCCTTCGTTAATCCGTCCCTCTCTCCCGAGCACTGGCGATGTCCCGCATTCAAGTCGTTCTTCCGGCAAGGCTTGAGTCCACACGTTTGCCAAGGAAGCTGCTTTGCCGCGTCGGCGGTAAAAGTGTTCTTCAGCACACGTACGAGGCGGCCTGCCGCGCAACGATCGCCGACGGTGTCCTCGTGGCCGTCGACGACCAAGAACTCGCCGACGAAGTCGATTCGTTCGGTGGCCGATGGGTGATGACGCCAAAGGACTGCGCCAGCGGCACCGATCGAATCGCGGCCGTGGCTGAACAGCTCCCCGACACCCCGATTTTTGTCAATGTTCAAAGCGATGAACCCGAAATCAACCCGGCGGTGATCGACGCCGTTGCCCAAGCGATCGTCGAAGACGATTCCGCTGATGTCGCCACCGCAGGAACCCCGATCCGAACCGCCGCGATACTCGCCGATCGCAGCGCCGTGAAAATCGTAATGGCGTCTCGTCTCGGTGGAAAAGGCGATGGGACGGCGATCTACTTCAGCCGCGCCGCAGTACCGCACGACCGCGAAGGCGTCTCTCATGAGCGGCTTGCCGCCGAGCCGCCGATCTACTGGCATCATTTAGGGCTTTACGCTTACCGGCGGGGATTTCTCGACTGGTTCGCTCGATCACCACCCGGTCGACTCGAGTCGATCGAGAAGCTTGAGCAGCTGCGGGCGATTGAAGCGGGGAAAAAAATCATCGTCACTCGCGTCGGACCGGCTCAAGGGGGCATCGACACCCGGGCTGACCTAGACGCGTTCCGGCGCCGCGTCGAGAAGCCTCGCGGATGACCTTTCGAATTCTCCGTCGCGCGGTATGATCCGTGTCCATGACGAAACACATCTTTGTAACCGGTGGCGTCGTTTCCTCCCTCGGAAAAGGTCTCACCAGCGCCTCTCTCGGCATGCTGCTCGAGTCCCGCGGATTGCGGGTTCGGATGCAGAAACTGGATCCTTATATCAATGTCGATCCGGGCACGATGAGCCCCTACCAACACGGCGAAGTCTATGTGTTGGATGACGGCAGCGAGACCGATCTCGATCTCGGTCACTATGAGCGATTCACCAGCGGCACGCTGACTCGCGACTGCAACTACACCACCGGTCAGATCTACCTGTCGGTCATTGAGAAGGAACGCAAGGGAAGGTTCCTGGGGAAAACCGTGCAGGTGATCCCGCACATTACCAACGAGATTAAATCGGTCATCTCCAGGATGGGCGGCGATGATGTTGATGTGGTGATCACCGAGATTGGTGGAACCGTAGGCGACATCGAGAGCCTCCCGTTCATGGAAGCCATTCGACAGTATGCCCAGGATGTCGGTCGCGAGAACGTGCTCTACATGCACCTGACTCTCGTGCCGTATCTCAAAGCCGCCGACGAACTGAAAACCAAACCCACGCAACACTCCGTGGGCCAACTCCGCGAAATCGGCATCCAGCCGGACATTCTTGTTTGCCGCTGCGAGCACTCCATCGCACGCGAAGAACGCGAGAAGATCGCTCTGTTCTGCAACGTTCCCGTCGAGGCCGTGATCGAGGAGAAGGACAAGGACTTTTCGATTTACGAAGTGCCCATCTCACTCGTCGATAACAAACTCGATGAGTTGGTGGTCAAAAAGTTGAGCCTTTCCGGTAGCGCTCTCGACATCACGCCTTGGACCGATCTCTTGCATCGGCTGCGGAACCCCCGGCACGAAGTATCGATTGCCGTGGTCGGTAAATACGCCGAACACAAAGATGCCTACAAGTCGATTTATGAATCGATTGATCACGCAGGAATGCACCATCAAGCCCAGGTCCGCGTGGCACGAATCCAAAGCAGCGATATCGAACGCGAAGGCCCCGATCGGCTACTGAGCGGGCACGATGGCATCCTCGTCCCCGGCGGCTTCGGCGAACGCGGCATCGAAGGCAAGGTTCAGGCGATCCGCTACGCGCGAGAACGCGGCATCCCGTTCTTCGGCATTTGCCTCGGAATGCAATGCGCCGTGATCGAATACGGGCGAAACGTCTGCAGCCTTGACGCGGCTCACTCCAGCGAATTCGACAAAGACACGCCGCACCCCGTCATTTGCTTACTCGACGAACAACAGAACGTCACGCAAATGGGTGGAACGATGCGGTTGGGAAAACAACCCACGAAGTTGCACGAGGGTACGAAAGCTGCCGAATCCTACGGACAGACGGAAGTCTTCGAACGCCATCGACATCGCTACGAATTCAACAATCACTACCGGGAACAATTCCAAAACGCCGGAATGGTCTTTGCCGGCACCAGTCCCAGCGGTTCGCTGGTCGAAACGATCGAATTGGCAGACCACCCCTGGTTCGTCGCCGTACAGTATCATCCCGAGTTCCAAAGCAAACCGCTACGAGCTCACCCCCTCTTCGCAGGCTTTGTCGAAGCCGCCGTCTCACGTAGCACGCGCAGAAGCGAGCTTGAACAACCTGCATTCAGCGAACGCTGACTCATCCAACCCGAAACAGCCATGTCTGAAAACGAAGCCGAAAAGCCCGATCTTGTTGTCGACACCGACTGGAAATCGCAGGTCGAAAAAGAAAAGCAGACTGTTGCCGAATCTGATTCGCCCTCCGATGATGGCCCCGACAGCCTGCCGCCGGCGTCCCTCGCAATGCTGGTCAGCACATTTCACAGCCAGGCGATGATGGCACTCGGCGTCATGCCGAACCCGACCACCGGCGAACGCGAAACCGACCTCACCATGGCGAAGCACTTAATCGACATGCTGGAGATGCTCGAGGTCAAAACCGAAGGCAACACCACCGACGAAGAAAAACAGATGTTCGACGACGTGCTACATCTGCTGCGGATGGCCTACGTCGGAGCGACTAAAAGTAGCTGAATCGCGTCGCAGAACTCTAAACTCAGCCCGTCGGTTGAGGGCGCGTCCACGCAACAGGCTCAAAGCTCTGTGGCTGGACGACCGGAATTGACTCTGAGCAACTAGCGTCTGCCGGATCGCTTTCTGAGGTCGGTACTCTTCTTGGCGACCTTGGCCCGAGCAGGTTTCTTTTTTGCCACTTTCTTCTTCGCTGCCCTTTTCTTGGTCGACTTCTTCGAACTCGTCTTCTTCGGTTTCTTGGGCTTCGGCTTGGGAAGCTCTTCGAGGGTGACGGACACCAAACCGCACAGCCACTCGCGGTCGTCGATCCGTTCTTCGATCAAGAAGTTGTTTTTCGCACCCGGATACGGCGGTGCCTCGATCACGTCTCCGATGTACCCACGCCCGGCTTCCGTCGGTTTGATGAACAGCTTGTTGTCGCAAACCGAGCCGAACAGTTTCCCGTCACAGTAGATGACGTACTCGCCCATCATCGGTCGCGCGGTCACTTCGCCCAACGACGCGAGTTGATCGAGGAGGTAGTCCACGAACTGTCGACTGGAAGCCATTGAAACCCCAAAAATGCCGACGATGATCTCATGCCGCCGGATAGAGTTGGTACAGCATCAGGTAGACCAAGACACCCGTCACCGAGACGTACATCCAGATTGGGAAGGCGTAACGCACGAGTTTTTTGTGCGCGACTATCCTACCCTTCATGGCGAGGTAGATTGCCCTCAGCGCCAGAACGGGAACGGTGATCGCAAGTAGGAGGTGCGTTCCGAGAATCCAGTAATAGGTGGTCCGCGCGGCGGCGGGTGCCAAATCGGGATCGGTCGGGAATCGTTTGTTCGGTTCGCCCGTCGTCACGTAGAGCGCGACCTTGTGCAGTAAATACAAAGCCAGAAAAACGGCGCTGATGCCGAGCGCGGTCAACATGAGTTTCTTGTGTGCCCGCGCTTTCCCTTTCTTAATCTGGATCAACGCAGCGGCAAGCACGATGGTCGCTAGGAGATTCAAGGCCGCCGTGCAATGCGGCAAGTTGTCTGCAAGAAACTGCATGAGAGGTTCCGATCTCGATTCGTCCGCGCTAGCGCGAAGCGTCCAACACAGAATGTGTTACCGTCGACGATGCGTCAGAACCAAAGTACCGCAGGCGAATAGAACGAGGCAACTCGACGGTTCCGGGATCGCTGTAAATGTCAACGTTGCCGTCGCAAGATTGGCGGCGGTCGCGTCACCCGCGAACGCGGAGGCGACCGTCGGGGCCGCGAGATTCACACCGGTGTTGTTGACCGTCAGCCGAAGAACGTTGTCGCCGCCAATGTTGAAACCACTCGTCACCGTCCCCGAATTGGTCTCGGTGAAAGTAAACGGCAGGTCGGCTCCGTCCTCTTCAAACCGCATCAGTCCCGCGCCCGTCCCGCCGGCAAAGGTTGCGTTGCCAAGCTCGACGCCATTGAGTGTCAAAACGACTCGATCGTTTGCCCACAAGCCGTCGAAATTAAGCTGAACGTCGGTCGCGGCGTCGGGAATGAAGAACGTGTTCTCGGCGAACCAAAATCCGTTGTAATCATCGGCCATCGCGCCGGCTACAAAATTACCGGTGACCAAGCCATTGTCCATCAGTGAGATGGTCCCCGGTCGGTTGACGTTGGCCTGAAAAGATACCGCGTCCACCGCTCCGGCAGCAGTAATTAACCAATTTGCAGCATTATCAGGCGTGCCCAAGTCGACCACGGTTTCGCCGCGGCTGGTATGACACGAGAAACACACCAACATCCCAAGAAAGAATCGCAGTCCAGTCATCCGTATTCTCCGCCAAAAGACTTGATCCTCGGAGAATAGCTGGGGGGAACCGGATAATCAACTAACGGAGACTCATTCGCCCGCAATCATGGAGTCGATCGAAGACTGCAACTTTCGAAACTGCCTTTCCTCCGGCCAACTATACATGCCTTCGATTTTGCCCTCAGGATCGACCAACACGAAACGCTCGGTGTGAAATTTCTTGTCGACGGGCTGCTGAAAAATCTCCCCACCGATTCGGCGGATGTAGGTCAGATCCCCGGTTAGGAAAAGCCACTGCTCCTCGTCGGCACCGAATCGAGCGGCATATTCCCTCAATTGCTCGGGCGTGTCGGTTTCGGGGTCGACGGAGATCGCGACAAACTTGACACCCTGCCCTTCAAACCGATCCTGCAATTCCTTGAGCTTTTGGTTTTGCTGGACGCAGATGCTCGGGCAAGTGCTAAAGAAGAAACTGACAACGTAGGGCTGTCCGAGCAACTGTTCGCTCTTCACCAGTTTGCCGCTTCGCTCGATCAATTCAAACCGGCTGAGCCACGCTTCGGATTCCGGAGGATGAACCACTTCATTCGTCGGTAGCGGTTCGATCTGCTCGGGCACTTTTTCGCCCGGTGCGACCGATGGAGTGAACACGATTTCGTCTG